>CALADR010000288.1 GCA_937890845.1 uncultured Bacteroidales bacterium
CTGTGATGACTTCACTCCCAACTGAGGATTGATACCTATCAGAGTAGGTCTGAGGGACATTGATGCGTGTGTTCCGTAAGGAGGAAGGAAATCAATGTTTTCCTTGACAACGCGTTCACACATTTCTATGAAAAGCTCTGTAGGCGGCTCTGCTATGCCAAGAAATCTGGCGGAATTCTGCATTCTGGCAGCATTTTCCTCCGGACGGAACAGTCTTATCTTTCCGTCTTTTCCCCTGAAGGCCTTGAGGCCCTCAAAGCATTCTACACTATAGTGCAGGGCACCGGCAAAGGCACTTAGACTTATATTGTCGTCTGTTCTGCTTTCTATCTCGCCCCACTCTCCGTTCCTGTATGTGCAGCACAGAATAGTATTGGTCTTTGTGTAAGAGAAAGTCAATTTACTCCAGTCAATGTTTGGCATATATGTATCCTCCAATTTTTATTTCTAAAATTATGTGTTCCCTGTTGTCAGATCAGTATTTCGAAAAGCTTGTTGTTCTCGTTTATGTATTCGTAGTTGATGTTGTTGGCCTTCATTCTGTTTATAAGTGCCTGATAGTCTTCCTTGCTGGCTACCTCTATTCCTATAAGTGCAGGGCCTTCTTCCTTGTTGGTCTTTTTGATGTACTGTATGTGCACAAGATCATCTGTAGGACCGATTACATCGCGAATGAAGGAAAGTATGGCTCCTGACCTTTGAGGGAATGTTACCATAAAATAATGTTTCAGACCTTCATACAGCATTGACTTTTCCCTGATCTCTTCAGTTCTTGTTATGTCGTTGTTGCTTCCGCTGACTATGCATCCGACCCTTTTCCCCTTGATTTTGTCTGCATAGAAGCGAAGTGCCGCTACAGAAAGAGCACCTGCCGGTTCTACGACGATTGCGCTCTTGTTGTACATGTCGATTATACTTGTACATACTGCGCCTTCAGGGACAGCTATGATGTCGTCAAGCACTTTTCTGCATACTTCAAAAGTGTAGCTTCCTGCTTTTTTGACAGCAGCTCCGTCAACGAATTTGTCGATGTTTTCGAGTTCAACGACTTCTCCTTTTTCGATAGCTGTTTTCATGCAGGCTGCACCTGCAGGCTCTACACCGATAAGTTTGGTATCAGGCCATACCTGCTTTATGTAGGCGCCTACTCCTGAAGCCAGTCCGCCTCCTCCTATTGGAATGAACAGATAGTCAAGCGGAGCTTTAACCTGCTGGGTTATCTCATATCCGATGGAGCCCTGTCCTTCGATTATCTTAGGGTCATCAAAAGGCGGAATGAAAGTCTTGCCGGTCTTTTTCGCGTATTCAATGGCAGCCTTGTTTGCAGCATCAAATGTATCTCCGGTAAGAACAATGTCAATATTGCCTTTTCCGAACATCCTCACCTGGTTGATTTTCTGTTTCGGAGTAGTGGTAGGCATATATATTGACCCCATTATATTCAGTCTGTTGCACGAAAAAGCCACTCCTTGTGCGTGGTTTCCGGCGCTGGCACATACAATTCCGTATTTCAGTGTCTCCGGAGAGATTGAGCGTATCTTGTTGTATGCTCCTCTGATTTTGTAGGATCTTACCATCTGGAGGTCTTCCCTTTTAAGGAAGATTTCAGCTTCGTACTTTTCTGAAAGGTTTGGGTTTTTGACAATAGGGGTGGGTTCCAGAATCTCACCCAGAATTTCTTCTGCTTTCTCAACGTCTTTTATTGACGGGAAATATTCTGTTTTAGTCATTGTGTTACAATTTATATGTTGACTATACAAATTTTTGTCAAAATTATAATTAAAATAGATAATTTCCTAATCAATTCAACATAATTAATGCAATTGACTTATGGCTGAGTTCCAGTTTTACAATATCGTCAGATGCTTTGTTCAGTGTCGCTTTCCACCAGTTGTCAAATACGACGTCATCAGTCTTCCATACGAGTCCGGAGGATTTTATTCTGAGACTGTTGTCAGGCGAGAAGATAGATACTGTGCGTCCTTTGCCGCAATGGAGTTCGATACTGTCTGTAATGGCGAAAATCGTTTCGTAGTCAGTGACCATATCAACACTTTTACCGGAAATTTGAGATTCGAACCGTCTTGCGTATTCCATAAGGAGTGAAACATTTCCGATTGTGTGGTCTGCCCGTTTGCCGGTAGCTCCAATGATATGTATTTCAGTAGCATCCTTGTATTTGGACAGAACAAACTTGAAGGCCTTTGTCTGGTCGTTGTTTTCCTGTTCTGTCTCGTGTATTATAATGTCACTGTATTTGCTTACCAGAGAAGGACTTATAGAATCGAGGTCGCCTATGACAGCATCAGGTTTCCGATCTTTGCCGAATATGGATTGGCAATGCCTCAGATAGGATTTAAGTGCCGCATCGCAACAAATGATATAGTCAGCCTGCCGTATCAGATATCGTGGATACTCCTTTTGGGGGAATACTCCATCGCAGATAATAACGGCACTTTTAATTCCTGGTGTCATTATATGTTCTTTTTTAATACTTCAGCAGAAGTTCCTTTGCCCGTAGAATAGCTTTCAGGTTCCCTGAAACCGAGAAGGAATTCCTTTATCTGCATTTTCTTTTTTCCGGCCATCTGGAGTTCCTCAATGAGGAGTGCTCCGTCAGCAGTTGTTATTGCCATATACTCTTTGCCGTCGGAAACAATTTTCCCGGATGTCCTGCCGTACTTGGAGGTCACTGTATCAAGGATTTCTCCATCGGCTTCAGTCGTTCTGAATATCTTTATCTGCACTTCCTTCCCGTCTTTTATGAGAGTAGTGAATGCGCCTGGATATGGACTCAGCCCCCTGATGAGGTTATATATATGGGCTGTGGTATCCTCCCAGTCAATGTGGCAAAGCTCTCTTGTAAGCTTAGGTGCAGGTCTGAGTACTTCATCTCCCATTATGTAACTTTTCTGTGGTTGCAGGACAAGCTTGTCTTCGATTATCGTTTCTACGGTCTGGACAACAAGATCTGCTCCGATAGCCATAAGTTTGTCGTGGATATCTCCCACATTTTCAGTATTGCTGATAGGGCATTGTTCGCGGTACATTATATGTCCGGTATCCATTCCGTCGTCAATCATAAATGTAGTTACTCCTGTCGCGTGGTCTCCGTTTATTACTGCCCAGTTTATAGGTGCTGCACCTCTGTATTGTGGAAGGAGTGCGGCATGCAGGTTGAAAGTTCCCTTTGAAGGAATTTCCCATACTACCTTTGGAAGCATTCTGAAGGCAACAACAGCAGCGATGTCCGGTTTCCATGCCTTGTATGCTTCGATGAACTCTGGATCTTTCAGCGATACAGGCTGCAGAACTGGAATATTGTGTTCCACAGCATATTTTTTTACTGCACTCTCATTTACTTTAAGACCGCGTCCGCTGGCTTTGTCGGCGACAGTTACAACGCCTACGACATTATATCCGTTTTTAATGAGTGCGTCAAGAGGTGCTACTGCAAACTCTGGAGTACCCATATATACTATTCTTGTCTTTCTTATTTTGCCCATAATCTTAAGTTTGAATTTGTTGAACAGCACTTTCAGGCTGTCAGTACTGAAAATGGCAGAGTCATTTATGGCTTTCCATGTAAGGAAAAGTCCGGTAGGGAAGAGGACCATGGTGGATATGAATACTCCCATTGTGGCACTCACAGCCCCGTCTTTTGCCAGTTTTTCCCCCGAGATGTCAATTACCCAATATGCTACGAAGAATAAAACCGAAATGATGGCCGGAGTTCCCAGACCTCCTTTGCGGATTAGTGCTCCCAAAGGGGCTCCTATCAGGAAAAATATGAAACAGGCAAAGGCCTGTGCAAATTTTTTCAGGATTGCGATATCTATTCTTCTGAGTGTATATGTATATTGGTATGTCTCCCTGCTGTATGTAGTGAGAGTGGCGATATATTCGTTTGCCTTGGACAAGGCGCGCTCATTGGCTCTGATTTCTTCATCAAGATTCTTCCATTCATAAGACTCTTTTGCCTCGAAAAGTATTGTCGGAACAGAGTGGTTGGATGTGTCTATCTGTGAGTTGAATCTCAGGATTGATGACGAGCCCAGTGATTTTGTATTGGCTATCCGTGCGTCTGTATTCAACTTACCTATAGAGTCTTGTCCGTGATTGAGCTGCTTTAGGTTCATTGTCCTGGCATCTTCCCAATCTACTTCCTCTGACTTCTGGAAAGCATAGTTTTCCAGAGGAATGAGCATCTG
>CALADR010000289.1 GCA_937890845.1 uncultured Bacteroidales bacterium
TCTCGCTTTGTTATGATACCTGTGATACAGAATACTCCTACAGGAAGCATTGCCACTACGTTTGAGTTCACTCCAGTATATTTGTCGCATATCCAGAGAAGTACTGTTACAGCAAAAGTAATATATACAAGGATAGACCTCCAGTCCTTCTTTACGTCTCCAGCAATTTCAAGATGGATTGTCTTCTGTTTGAATGGGAACAGCTTGAGGAGAAGAACCCATGCGATAAGAAGAACTATAATAGTGAAAGGAAGCATGAAACTCATCCATTCGCCGAATCCGATATTAAGGTTAAGGCCCTCAGGGTCATTCAGATATTTGAGTACAATGGCATTCGGAGGAGTTCCGATCGGTGTAGCCATACCTCCGACGTTGGCTGCAATTGGAATTGACAGTGCGAGGGCTACCTTTCCTTTTCCGTCTGCAGGGAGTGCCTTGAGCACCGGGGTGAGGAAGGTGAGCATCATGGCTGCTGTTGCAGTGTTACTCAAGAACATTGAGAAAATACCTGTAACCATGATGAAACCGAGTAGTACGAATTTGGACTGTGTTCCGAATGGTTTCAGCATTGACTTGGCAAGAACAGCATCCAGACCGCTCTTTGTTGCTGCAATCGCAAGGATGAATCCTCCAATGAACAGCATAATGATAGGGTCTGCAAAGCAATGCAGGATAGATTTATAGCTTATTGCTGTTCCCAAAACTTCAGGGTCCCACCTGTTTTCGAAGAACCACAGACTGCTGTCTGAAGCTGCGAAAAGCAGCATCACGACTACGCTCATTGATGTGGTCCAGGCCGGTACAGCCTCAAATACCCACATCAGAGTGGCGTATGCGAAAATGGCTATGACTCTCTGCTCGATGATTGTGAGACCTTCCAGTCCGAAAGCTGTTGTAGGGAGATTCCACAATACAAGTAAAGTCGTTACTGCAATAATAAGTTTGATGGTGCGGGCTATGTTGTTGCCCGGGGTGGTTTTTCTTGCCTTTTTCCAGTTATGGTAGGCTTCTACAAGGTTTGACCCCTGAAAATTGGTAAACATATCAGATTATTAGTTTAGTGTTTGTGTTAATAATACAGCCTGCAAATATAGGTATTTTTATTTCAGATAAAAATTTTGTTACAATTTTGAAACTTTAAATGTTTCATTATTCGAAATTGATACTTACGAACGGCAGGCAGGTAGCCAGTGCAGTATGCCAGTATTCCCAGTCGTGTACTCCGTCCCTTACTCTTAGCTGGCATGGGATTCCTTTTTGTCTGAAAGCCTGATACAGGCTAAGATTTACGTCCAGAAGGAAATCGTCGTCACCGCAGTCGATAAACCATTTTATCGTTTTAAGAGCCTCGACAGTTTCAGGATTGGCCCTTTTGATGAATTCTATGCAGTCGTGTTCGTTGACTGATTTCAGAAGTGGTGCTACTTTTCCTTTTGCTGTTTCATAACCTGCATTTTTCTGCTCTGCAGTCAGTGTAGCCCATGCGCTCATTGCATATACAGCACAGAACATTTCAGGATGTCTCATTGCATAGCTCAGAGATCCTCCTCCTCCCATTGACAGACCGGCTATGGCTCTGTGTCCTTTATCATGGATTGTCCTGAATTCCTTTTCAATGTATGGTATGAATTCTGTGAAGAAGAACTGTTCATAAGGCCAGTCCGGCAAGTCAAAATATCCGTTTTGCTGGGTTACAGGGTCTGCACCTCCGGCATTAGGTGTTACTATAATCATTTCCTTGCATCCCCATTCTTTCATTATCCTTGCTGACTCTTTGTCTGCATTTCCGTTTTTTACCCAGTCTGTGTTTATTCCGTACATTCCGTGCAGAAGGTAAAGTACCGGATAGCTTTTGTCCTGGTTTTCATTGTAGCCTGGAGGGAGGATTACTGTGTAGTCTATTGCTTTTGACAATACTTCGCTGTCAATGCTCAGATTCACTACTGTTGATTTTTTCTGTCCGTTCATTGTAGCTGCAATTAGCAGCATAGTGATGGCGATAATCAGTGTTCGTTTCATTTTTATTAGCTATTAGTGTGTTATTTATATTCTTGTATCAACCGGTATTTCTCTTATTTCTGTCTTTTGACTTCATATAGGTCGCTGCGGCGGTCTTTAAGGTTGCGTACGCTTCCGTATGTGTGTAACTCATTCAGCAGGTTCAGGTTTACATCTGAAACCAGAATCATTTCTGT
>CALADR010000290.1 GCA_937890845.1 uncultured Bacteroidales bacterium
ACTCTGTAATCCACGGCTGTCATATACCGGCTGAGATGGCATTGTCCCTGCAGGAATTCCCTGCATTTCAGAACTTTGTCCCGGAATGCCGAAATAATTGTCAAATCCTGAAGATTCTGAAGGAAAACCGTCATTATCAAACGGATTGAACATAGGATCTGTCCCTATCTGAGGCTCCTCCGCCTGATACAATTCTTCGAAGTTCTTTCCGAACACCGGTATTTCGGGGGCATCTGCAGCATCGAAGTCGATACTTCCTCCAAAAGAATTTTTTCCCAAAACCTCTCTGACGCAGGCATAAAGCACTTGGAAAATTACACTGTCATCCTCAAACTTGACCTCTGTCTTTGTCGGGCTGATATTAACATCCACAGCATCCGGAGCCACTTCCATAAAAACATAATATGACGGAGCCGATCCTTCAGGAACAAGCTTTTCATACGCTTTCATTATGGCCTTATGGAAGTACGGACTTTTGAAATAACGTCCGTTGATGAAAAAATACTGATTGCTCTGTGACTTTACTGCAGAATCCGGCCTCCCTATATATCCTGAAATTCTTGCGACTGAAGTGTCTGCCGCAATATCTATTATACTTTGGGCTGCATTTTTTCCAAACATATCCTGGATCCTGAATTTTAAGGATTTCGCAGGCTTTAAGACAAATACCGGTCTGTCATTGTGGACAAGGGTAAATTCCTTATCATAACGCGTAAGTGCAATATGGGTAAACTCTGTCACTATATGCTTGAACTCTACATTGTCAGATTTCAGGAACTTGCGCCTCGCCGGTACATTGTAAAACAAGTTACGCACTGAAAAATTAGCTCCTGCAGGTGTCGAGATTTCATTTGTGGAAATGTGCCCGGAATCAGCAAATACCACCTCGCATCCGGATTCATCTTGCTCACGTCTCGTTTTTAGGGTCACTTCTGCCACTGCGGCTATTGAAGCCAGCGCCTCCCCTCTGAAACCAAATGTCAATATGCTTTCCAAATCTTCTTTGGAAGCTATTTTTGATGTCGCATGACGCTCAAAACATAATACAGCATCATCAGGTGTCATTCCGCAACCGTTATCTATGACTTGAATCAAAGTCTTCCCGGCATCCTTGATTATGACAGTCACCTGAGAAGCCCCTGCATCCAGAGCATTCTCCATCAGCTCCTTTACTACAGAAGCCGGCCTTTGAACGACCTCTCCTGCAGCAATCATGTTTGCAATATTGCTTGGTAATATCCTTATATCCATCCTCTCTTTTCTTCTGACATTCAACAAAACCGGCAGGAAAACAACCTGTATTCCCGTCAGATATCGGCCAAAAAGTACGGCAGCCCAGCTACCAAAGCAAAGAATAAAATTTTGCTATCAGCACCAGAATTATAAAAAATGTGGCAAGACCTACAAATCCAATTATTTTCTGAAGTTTGCTTGCGCCCCTTGTCTTCTGGTAATTTCCGTCCCTGAAACTGCCCTTGAGAAGGGTTCCCGGCACATACTTTTCTTCTTTCCTGCTACCATCGACTTCACCGAACTTTTCCTTCAACGCCTCTTTCTCCGGATCATAATACCTTGGTTTATAGGTAAAAACCCTATGCTCCTGCGTTCCAAAGAAACTAAAATTAAATCCCATAACTTCTGTCTTTAACAAAAGGCAAATTTACTGATTTTTAAGTAATTTTTCTATTTTTGTACACATTAAAAATATATAAAGAAAATACGGGCTATACTATGGCTCAAATACCGACCTGACAGTATTGCCCGGACAGTAAAAAAGAATTGATATGGAAAGCATAAGAATAGGAAACGGATATGACGTACATGCTCTTGCAGAAGGACTTGATCTTTGGCTTGGAGGTGTAAAGATAGACAGCCCTACAGGATGCATAGCACACTCTGACGGAGATGTTGCAATTCACGCATTGTGCGATGCATTGCTGGGAGCCCTTGCATTGGGAGATATAGGGAAGCACTTCCCTGACACCTCTGACGAATTCAAGGGAATAGACAGCAAGATACTGCTGGAAAGGACAATGAATCTTATAAAGGCTCACGGATATAGCCTCGGCAATGCTGATGTTACCATAGCCATGCAACGTCCGAAACTTGCTCCCTACATAATGCAGATGAGGGAGACAATGGCAAAAATAATGGAGGTTTCAGTAGAAAACGTTTCCGTCAAGGCCACAACTACAGAAAAACTGGGTTTCGTCGGACGCGGAGAAGGGTGCGAGGTATATGCAGTTGTCCTTTTGACGAAATAATCAGTCAGCCTGTCTGTCAAAGTGCTGAAGCACATGCAAGTTTTTTTGCGGACGGAGAGAAATATTTTAGAAAATTTTCTGCAAAAAGTTTGCAGATTTCAAAATCGTTTGTACCTTTGCAATCCCAAAACCAAAAGGTTAGTCATAAGACACGATTTTCCCGGCATGGTTAAAGGAAAGACAAACATTGAGATATGGTGTAATGGTAGCACTACAGATTCTGGCTCTGTCAGTGAGGGTTCGAGTCCTTCTATCTCAACAAACAATATTGCACGACAATATGGCGGGATAGCTCAGCTGGTTAGAGCGCATGATTCATAATCATGAGGTCCCC
>CALADR010000291.1 GCA_937890845.1 uncultured Bacteroidales bacterium
TATATTGGTGATTGACAGATCAGTAGATCCTAGAAAAGGTGATTTGGCAGTATGTTTCATTGACGGGGAATTTGCCCTTAAAAGGATAGCGACGGACGGTTTGGAAGACCGTCCGTTCTTGCTTTGGGGAGTAGTGACATATGTCATTAGTAATGTCCGTAGAAAATAAGTATGTACGCTCTTGTTGACTGTAATAATTTTTTTGTTTCCTGCGAACGTGTCTTCAGGCCTGAACTTGAAGGCAAGGCTGTGGTGGTTCTGTCGAACAACGATGGATGTGTGGTTTCGCGAAGTAATGAAAGCAAAGCCTTGGGAATCAAGATGTGTACCCCGTTTTATCAGATAAGGCATCTTGTAGAAGAAGGGGTTCTGACGGCTTGCTCTTCAAATTATACTTTGTATGGTGACCTTTCCGCAAGAGTAATGTCTGTCCTTTCTGAAGCTGACCCTGAAATTGAAATATACTCTATTGACGAGGCGTTCCTGAATCTTCAAGGTATGCCTGCGGAGTCCGTCCGGCAGTATTGCAGAAATCTCGTGGTGAAGGTTAGAAAATGGGTCGGCATACCAGTAAGTATAGGAGTGGCTCCCACCAGGACATTGGCAAAGATAGCGAGTCATTTTGCAAAAAAATGGAAGGCTTATAATGGGGTCTGTATGATGGAAACGGAAGAAAAGCGTCTGAAGGCTCTGTCTATGACTCCTGTAAGTGAAGTTTGGGGGATTGGACGGCAGTTTTCATCAAAACTTGAATATTTTGGTGTTAAAACTGCTTTGGATTTTTCAAACAGACCGGAACATTTCTTACTGCCAGGAGTCAGAACATGGAAAGAACTCGCTGGCGAGGATTGTATAGAAAAGGATCATGCGGATAAGAGAAAGACAATTTGTACTTCTCGCTCTTTTGCAGATATGTTGGGGAGCGAAGACAAATTGGCCGGAATGGTGTCGGAATTTGCAGTGAGATGTGCGGAAAAACTAAGGGCAGAATGTTCGGCGGCACAGGAAGTGACAGTTTTTCTTCTCACAAACAGATTCCGTACAGACTTGCCACAGTACTGTCCTTCTGAGACTTCTGTGCTTAATGTCGCCTCAAATTCAAGTCTTGATATTGTGTCAGAGGCCCTTAAGATATTAAGCCGCATATACAGGAGTGGCTATATGTATAAAAAAGCCGGTGTAATAGTCAGTTCTATAGTTGATCAGGATGCTGTCCAGCTTCCTCTTTTCGGGTGCGATATGGATAAGAGGTGTAAAAACGAGAAACTCTCACGGGTGATTGATTTCATGAACAGGAAAGACAGGGATCTTTTGCGACTTGCATCTCAGGGTGACGGGCGTTATGCAGACGGCATAAGGTCAGAATTCCGCTCACGGGCTTATTCGACATCTTTTGAAGATATAATTGAGGTACATTGAGGCCCTGTGTGAAAGATTCATTATATTTGCATTTTTCCGGTTTTGTTCTCAAAAGGAAATTGCAGGGTCGAATATAATCACAATTTAGTGTCAAACAGATGAAACTTATAGTCGAAAGCGGGGCTACAAAAACAGATTACTGTATTCTTGGCAATAATAAATCATTATCCCGTTTCAGAACAGAAGGTTTGAATCTGGCAACTATGTCTGTCAGCAATATTTCCAATGTCCTGAGAAAGGCAGTGTCAGAAATATCTGTTCCGGATGAAATATCGGAAATATTTTTTTATGGAGCAGGATTAGTGTCTTCTATGACAGGACAAGCCGCTCCGGCATCTGTTTCTGAGGAACTCCGTATTTTGGACAGTGTCTTGCGGGAAGAATTCAAGAATGTATCTGCGATAGAGTATAATTCGGATTTGACAGCATCTGCCAGAGCTTTGTGGGGCAATAGGCCGGGAATAGCCGTTATTTTGGGCACAGGTTCCAACAGTTGCCTGTATAACGGATGCAAGGAAGGGAAAAATGTCAGGCCATGCGGATATATCATTGGTGATTTTGGAAGCGGTGCTGCCTTGGGTAAAATTTTCATGGCAGACTATCTGCAGCATCTGATGCCAGATGAACTTTACGAAAAGTTTGGAAGAGATTACGGACTGGATTACCAATCTGTGGTAAAAGCTATATATGGCGGAGACGCACCTGCCAGATTTCTGGCTTCTTTTTCTCCATATATTCTCTCTCTGGCGAGAGACAGTGAATTAAGTCCGGACAGCCTGGACTATCTGCGGCAAATCATAACAGATAATTTCCGGATATTTATCCGACGCTGCCTGATGCAATATGATCCTTGCCGTTATATGGCAGGAGTCACTGGTTCATTCGGGTGTGCCGCAAAAGAATATCTGGAGGCTGCCGGAGCAGAATATGGAATAAGGTTTTCGGAATTTCTTCCGTCTCCGATGGACGGACTAATAAAATATCATTCAGACAATGTATAAAAGCGAACAATACCCGTCAAAGTTATTGGAAGAGGCTGTAGAAGCGTTGAATTCTCTGCCAGGAGTGGGCAGGGGAACGTCTTTGCGTCTTGCCCTTCATTTGTTGCGGCAGCCTCAGGAGAATGTGCGTCACTTTACGGCTGCAATTAATAATCTCAGGGAAAATGTCAAGTATTGCCGGATCTGTATGATGCTGAGTGATAATGATATATGCTCAATATGCTCAGATGCTTCACGTGACCGCCGTACGATATGCGTTGTAGAAAGCGTGCGTGATGTCATGAGTATAGAAAAAACAGGGCAGTATAGAGGTGTCTATCATGTTTTGGGCGGTATAATTTCCCCTATCAACGGAATCGGACCTTCGGATATCAGGATAAAGGAACTTGTGGAAAGGGTATCCGGGCTTTGCAGTACCGGAGAAGGGAACGTGCCGTTCCAAGAGGAAAATGACTCACATGCGGAGGTAGAGGTGATTCTGGCTCTCAGTGGTGAAGTTGAAGGGGAAACTACATCGTTTTATATATACAGACAACTTTCGTCTTTCGGCATAACGATTTCGTCTCTTGCAAGGGGACTTGGCTTCGGTGCGAATCTTGAATATGCAGATGAACTGACACTTGGACGTTCGATACTTAACAGGCAGATTTTCAAACCTTAATCATTTCGGTTATGACAGCAAAATAAAAAAGACGACTCAATGAGCCGTCTTTTTTATTTGTATTTTATGTTAAACTATTCTATAACTACGCATCTGTTAAGAGTTGGATCACCCCATCTGTCAACTGCCGAGCCTTCAGATTTGATTACAAGACGTTCTGCAGGGATGTTATATTTTTCCTGAAGAAGCTTGCTTACGTAGTTCACACGCATTTCGCTGAGCTGTTTGTTACGTTTTGCTGAACCTGTCTGCTTGTCAGCATATCCTGTGAGGGTAAATACTTTGTCTTTATCCTGAGCGATGACATTCTTGATGTAGAATTCAAGCTGGAACATCTGCTCTTTGCTGAGAGTAGTCTGTCCTATATTGAAGAATACAGCTCCTGGAGTTACATCCAGAATTACTGGTTCTTTTACGATTTTTGGATTTTTCTCCATATCAGCAACTTTTGCCTTGAGTGCCTCGTTTTCCTTTCTCAAGGCATCAAGCTCTTTCTGAAGCTTGTCAGCATTGGACTTGTAGTTTGTGCTTGCAATTTCGAGGTCGTTGATAGTGCTTTGGTATTCTGCTGAATGAGATCTCTTGAATCCTGTCCTTCCAAGTTTTACGGCAACACCGAAAGTAAGAGATGACATGCCGGCCAGACCTCCTGATACAGAAGAGTCATATCCTCCCTTTATAATCATCTGGCGAGCTTCGAGGGTAAGGTTAACACGGTTGCTGACGCGTATTTCGTTGTAAAGTCCGACTGCCGCAGCGAATTCTTTATTGGAATATCCTGAGCCTTTTTTATATGAATATGCTACTCCTCCGGCAACGAACGGCGCAAAGTTCCATG
>CALADR010000292.1 GCA_937890845.1 uncultured Bacteroidales bacterium
GTGCCGTACCTACTCCTCCAGCAATGAAAATATAGTGTTTCCCTGACAACTCCTCCTCAGACATTGATGTAAAATCAGATGGCATACCCAAAGGACCTACAACATCACTGAAGGCCTCGCCCTCCTCAAATGCACAAATCTCTGATGTCGATGCGCCTATTTTCTGAGTAACTATAGTAACAGTCCCCTTCTCCCTATCATAATCACTCACAGTCAACGGAATGCGTTCACCATGCTCCTCTGGACGCACTATCAGGAACTGCCCCGGAAGCGCCGACCCTGCAAGCCGCGGAGCATATACTTTCATCCGGCATATCACCGGTGTAAGCATCTCTTTTGAAATTATCTCAAACATATTGTCTTATTATATCTACATTAATATACAAATCATATACAACTATAACTTCTGCCTCAATCCGGCCCATTCCATCACTCTGGCAGGAGCCTGTCCCTTCAGCAGAAATTCCTTCATCTTGTCCATATACGGAGCAACGTGAGAATAGAAAAGCCGATATCCGTCACACAATGCACTCAGGCCTGTTTCTCCTGATTCTGTCTTATTGAATCTATGCTTGGGACATTCCCCGTGACAAGCAAAAAAATATCTGCATTTCAAACATTTATACGGAAGCCCGTTGCGTTTGTCTATACCGAATTTTGACTGCATGGAAGAAGTCATCATTTCCCTTAACGAAGTGTCTGATATATTACCTACTTTATATTCAGGATATACAAAATGGTCACATGGATAAAGGTCTCCGTTATGCTCGATAACAGAATTTCCGCCACACGTTTCCGCATACGCACAAGTCCCAGGCTGCACGCCACACCAGTTTGCCAAAGTACAGTCAAAAAGATTTACAAAAAAACGTCCGACATCATTCAGTACCCAATAATCGAAAATATCGCACATAAACCGGCCATAAGCCATCGAAGATACAGACCATGGAGCAATAACAGCACCTTCAACTGAGGGATCCACTATATACGGACGTGCTGATTTCTGAGGTTTTCCTGATATGTCCAAAGGATATTTTATATGCTCAAGCACTGGCATGAACTGCATATATCGCGATCCGAGCTGCTTGAGAAAACTGTAAACTTCAAACCCGCGCCCTTCCGAGGCTTTGTTTACTGTTGACATGGTATTATACTCGACCCCGTATCTGTACATTATATTTATGCCTTCCATTACCTTGCGGAATGTAGGACAGCCTCCTTTATCCTTCCTATATCTGTCATGTATATCCTCAGGACCGTCAATGGATACACCTATCAGGAATCCGTTGTCCTTGAAAAAAGAGGCCCATCCGGAATTTATCAGCGTGCCGTTTGTCTGCAATGTATTATGGATAACTTTATCTCCGCAATATTTGCGCTGGAGTTCTACAGCCTTTTCATAAAAATCAATTCCAAGCACCAATGGCTCTCCCCCATGCCAATTGAAAGTCACTTCAGAGACATCGTTTGCTGAAATATATTCACGCACACAAGTTTCGAGATTCTCACGGCTCATTACATGCTCCCTACCACCATATATGCTTTCTGATTTGTCCAAATAATAACAATAGTTACAATCCAGATTACACAGAGAACCCGCAGGCTTGATCATAATATTGAACGCCAGCGGACCGGATATACGGACAGCATCATCAAGTGTTATGGTATCCTTGAAGCGGTTGCTCATCTAATATAGTTTTAGCGGTGTCAAATTTAATAAATTGCAAACAAATTTCACAAAATATACATATATTTGAAAGTCCTTTAAGGATACTTGCAGGCCAAGTATATTTTCCAAAGTAAATTTAATAATTTCAAATATGAAAGAATTCTTAAAAATGACACTTGCCGCAATGACTGGTTTTCTGATAGTCGGAGCGGTATTTTTCTTCTTCACATTCGCCCTCATAGGCTCACTCGCTGCTCTTGGCAGTTCCCAGCCAATAATGCCCGGAAGTGCAGTACTCACAATTGACCTGTCCAAAACTGCCATAAGCGAGCAAACTACGGAGGCAGACCCGATAAGCCAGATTCAAGGGAACAATATATCTGTAATAGGAATTCTGGATGCAATCAGAGCGATTGACACTGCAGCCTCAGACCCTGCAGTCAAATATATCTTCATGAAACCTGATATGGCTTCAGGCGGTATTGCCGAAATAGAAGAGTTGCGAAATGCTCTCAATAATTTCAGAAACAGCGGGAAAGCAGTAATATCATATCTTGAAACCCCTACCAATGCCGGATATTACCTTGCATCCGTATCAGATAAAGTATATATGAGTGCACATGAAGGGACTATGAGTTTTATAAACGGACTGTCGTCCCAACTGATTTTCCTTAAAGATATTCTCGATAAACTTGGAGTGAATGTACAGCTCATCCGTCACGGAAAATACAAGTCTGCAGGTGAGATGTACATAAAGAATACAGCGAGTAAAGAAAATCTCGAGCAGAATCAGGAACTTCTGGATGCAATCTGGAAAAACTGGACTTCAACCATAGCAGAATCCAGAAACATAAGCAGCGAAGGATTCAATTCACTTATTGACAATCTCAAGCTCAATAGTTCTGAGGATTTTCTAAACAACGGTCTGGTTGACGAACTTCTTACCCGAGAAGAATTGAAACAGAAAATAAACGATTTGTATTCTGCCGGAACCGCAGAAAATGCACCTATGATATCACTGGCTGACTATGCGAAAATCAAGGTTCTTCCAAATATAAAAGCTACAAACAAGATAGCAGTTATATACGCAAATGGAAATATAGTAGACGGAGCAGACATCGAACAAGTTGCAGGCGACAGATTTGCAGACATAATAGCTGGAGTAAGGAAGGATTCCACAGTAAAAGCCGTTGTATTCAGGGTAAGTTCTCCTGGAGGAAGTGTATTCGCTTCAGAAAAAATCAAATCAGAAATAGATCTTTTACGCAAAGACAAGCCGGTCATTGCGTCTTACGGAAATTATGCCGCATCAGGAGGATACTGGATTTCAGCAAACTGCGACTATATTTTCTCTAATGCAGGTACCCTTACCGGATCGATAGGAGTATTTAGCATGATGTATGACCTCAGCGGTACAATGAAAGACATTGCCCATGTCAACATTACATCCGTAAATACCAACAGACACTCTGACATGTACTCTGGAATGCGATCTCTGACCAATGAAGAAGTTGCATATATGCAGGCTTCAGTCGAGAATATCTACGATAAATTTACAGGTATAGTATCAGATGGCAGAAATCTTAGAAAGTCCTATGTCGACTCCATTGCACAAGGACGGGTCTGGGCTGGCAGCGACGCCCTTGAAATAGGTCTTGTTGACCAGATCGGGACAATCAGTGACGCCATTGAATATGCAGCATTGTCAGCAAAAGGCGATTTCGGATCAGATTTGTCAAACTGGCAGATAGTAGAATATCCGAAACCACTTACGACTATGGAAAAAGTCATGCAGATGCTGAACGGAGAAAACGCTAAAATTTTTGCCGGCACCGGACTGGAATCCGTAGAAAAAGCATTCAAAGAATGGAAAAACAGTAAAAACGGACAAGTCTATGCAAGAATACCGTATGAGCTTATTATCAAATAATAAACTCTGAAGATACGATACAAAGACGGGCAAGAGGATTTATCCTGCCCGTCTTTTTTATAAACTTTATGCAACATTTCCTGACCTGAAAGCATCTTATTGGCATTTTTAAATAAAAATCACCAATTCTGCAGAATTGTAAATAATTTATTTTGTCATGAAAAAGAATCTATTTGTAATTGCACTTGGAGCTGCTGTTATGGCAGTAGGGTGTTCAAAGAATAACGACGTTGAAGTTGAGGGAATTGAAATACCTAAAGCAGTAATAGAAAACTTCGAAAAACAATATCCTGATGCAGCGAATGTAAAATGGATTAAACGGTCTTCATATATAATTGCACAATTTGATCTTGCATCTACCAAAGCTGCCGCTGCCAATATACCGGCCAACACTGTATGGTACGACGATGCAGCCAACTGTCTAATGGTGGAGCTCGACATACCTGTAAGCAAATTACCTCAACCTGTACAAGATGCTTTCAAAGCAAGCATATACTCAAACTGTAAGGTTGACGATATAGACATGATTTCAAGAGACGGATTTTCAAAGGTTTATGTCCTTGAAGTCGAAGGTAATACTCCGGAAGGCAATGAGATTGACATCAATCTATATTTCTCCGAAGACGGAATATTACTCAGGGAAATGCCTGATACTGACGATGATGACTATGATGATATGATTCCCGAAGTCAATATGAGTAAATTTGATTCTGCCCTTAAAGAAATGTACGGCGACTATAGTCTCATAGAAGCGGATAAGGAAGACAATGGAGTAGTTGAGATTGAAATCATCACATTAGTGGAAGGAAAACAGGTAAAGCTTGATGTTATTTTCGGCAGGAACGGCAAGTTCATCTACGACGTATATGAAATAGAGTTCATCAATGCACCGGATGCTATAAAGAAGTACATCAGCGAAAAATATACAGACCAGGACATTGATGAAGTAAATATTGCAAGGACTGCTGACAAGCAGACTTTCTATGTTATTGAAATAGAAATTGAAGAAAACGGAAATGAAGTTGAAAAAGATATTATACTTCAGATAGATGAAAAAGGCGCTGTCGTTGAA
>CALADR010000293.1 GCA_937890845.1 uncultured Bacteroidales bacterium
TCAGATTATAGACCTGATTACAAAAAACTACCGCGGGCGGAAATGCCTTCTCCTGGCTCCACTGGTGAAAGGCCGCAAGGGTCACTATAAAGAACTCTTTGACCAGCTCCGCAAACGCGGCTACTCACAAGTACGCATAGACTCAGTCATTACAGACCTGCAGGAAGTGACCCAGCTGGACAGGTACAAGCCTCACTTCATCGAACTTGTCATAGATAAACTCAAGCCCACCGGTGATGACGAGAAACGGATCCGCGACTCTGTATCCTCAGCCCTCAACTACGGAAAAGGCTCTCTTGCAATTATGGACATGGAGACTGGAGAGCTGAGCCATTTCTCAAAGCATCTGGTATGTCCTGACACTGGCCTATCACTGGCCGAACCGGCTCCGCATTCATTCTCATTCAACTCGCCGCAGGGCTACTGCCAGCACTGCAAAGGTCTGGGAATGATAGTAGATGTCAACATTGACAGCATTATTCCTGACAGAAGCAAGTCCATAGCAGAAGGCGGCATCATTCCGCTTGGAAAAGTCCGCGAGACAAAGAAGTTTGATATCATAAGATCCATAGCAAGAAAATATGACTTTTCTCTTTACGACCCAATAGATGCTATCCCTGAAGAAATCATATCGCTTATAATTTTCGGTTCTGACGAACTATTCCGCGTAGGAGAAGGCGCATCTTCAGAAATGGTCGCATTTCCAGGCATAACAGATGACATCTCCGACAAAATCGTATGTCCGGTCTGCAACGGCAGCAGACTTAACCGTGAAACTACATACTTCAAGATAGATGGCAAATGCATATCTGAAGTATCATCAATGGAAATATCAGACCTGAAAAACTGGCTTGACAATCTGGAAGAAAAATTATCGGCACGTGAAAACGCCATCGCCAGAGACATTCTCAAAGAACTCCGCGAAAGAACATCATTTCTTCTGGATGTAGGACTTGAATACCTGTCTCTTGACAGAGCGACAGCCTCTCTATCCGGTGGAGAAAGCCAGAGAATCCGCCTTGCCACACAGATAGGCTCAAAACTGGTAAACGTACTTTACATTCTGGACGAGCCGAGTATCGGTCTTCACCAGAGGGACAACAGAAAGCTAATCTCTTCTCTGAAAAAACTCCGTGACGAAGGAAACTCTGTAATGGTAGTGGAGCATGATACGGAAACAATGCTTTCCGCTGACTGGCTGATTGATGTCGGACCGGGAGCCGGGGAATCAGGCGGACGCATCTGCCTTTCTGCCCCTCTCTCTGTATTGCCAATACATCAGTCTCAATACTATACTCCGGATATTCAAGGAACATCCACGAAGTGGCCGGAATCAGACCCTCACTATATAATCGGAGAATCTGTCACACTTGACTATCTTACAGGCAAACGAAACATAGAAATACCCCAAATCCGCAGAAAAGGGAACGGAACCAGCATAGGAATCAGAGGCGCCAGAGGCAACAATCTTAAAAACATCGACATAGACATACCACTTGGAATTTTCATAGGCATAAGCGGAGTGAGCGGAAGCGGAAAATCTTCCCTTATCAATGACACACTGATGCCTATTCTGAAAAACAAGTTCTACAATGCCAAAATGCAGCCGCTTCCTTACGACGAAATACTGGGGGTGGAAAATATCGACAAACTGATAGAAATAGACCAGTCTCCTATAGGAAGGACACCGCGCAGTAATCCTGCCACTTTCACTGGAGTATTCAACGATATAAGGTCTCTTTTCGAATCCACACCTGATGCCAAGGTCAGGGGATTCAAGGCCGGACGGTTCTCTTTCAATGTTCCAGGAGGACGCTGCGAAGAATGTAAGGGAGCAGGAATCAAAGTCATAGAAATGAACTTTCTGCCATCAGTAAACGTTGTCTGTAAAGAATGCCGCGGACGCAGATACAAAGAGGATACACTGGCCGTGAAATACAAAGGCAAGAATATCAATGATGTCTTGGAGATGTCAATCAGTGAAGCTTATGCATTTTTCAGCAACATTCCTCCTATTGCACAAAAGCTGAAAGCCCTTGTCGATGTCGGACTTGGATATATCAAGCTCGGACAGTCAGCCGTAACCTTGTCCGGAGGTGAAAGCCAGAGAATGAAACTTGCAGCGGAACTTGCCCGCAGAGGAACAGGAAGCACTCTATACATTCTGGACGAACCCACAACAGGCCTGCATTCGGAAGATATAAAGGTACTTCTTGGAGTTCTCCAGTTGCTGGTCGAGCAAGGCAACAGTGTAATCGTAATCGAACATAACCTGGATGTACTCAAATCCGCAGACTACATTTTCGATATGGGCCCGGAAGGCGGCAAGGCCGGAGGCAGGATTGTAGCAGAAGGTACGCCTGAAGCACTGGCCTCTAATCCTTCTTCTGTTACGGGACCTTTCCTGAAAGAAGTTCTTGGCCTGTGATTTGAATGATATGCTCTCTTGTAAACAAGCTGTCCTATGTTTTTCGGACAGTTTGTTAAACCGCATAAAAAACGATATTATGGATAATACTGTACGCATTTACTGTGAAAATGACGGAACATATCACTCTGTTCCCAAAGGATCTGACCTGAAAAGTCTTTCCGAAAAGATTTGCAAGACCATACAGGACAAAAAGTCTGGCACAGAACTTCAAGTTCTCGCCGCACTTGTGGACAATATGCTTAAGGAACTTGAGTTCAAGATAGATATGCCGCACACCATCAGATTTATCGGATACAACCACCCTGACGGACGCCGCAGCTATGTACGCTCCCTTTGCTTCGTACTGAGAAATGCCGTCAAAGAACTTTATCCTGACAAAATTCTGGCTATAGAATATTCTCTTCCGAGCGGTCTTTATTGTGAAATACATGAAAAAGAAGACAAGGAAGACGGACGCCCTATGACATATTTCATAACTGATGCAGAAATAGAGCGGCTTAAAGCAAAGATGCAGGAAATAATAGACAGAGATCTTCCTTTCCACAAAACCAAAATGACATTTGAAGACGCTGAAAAGCTCTTCCTGGCAAACAGCCAGAAAGACAAAGCCCGTCTATTGAGATCCCTCGGCCAATACACTTACAGCGTTTATTTCCTTAATGGTGAAGCTGACACGTTCTACGGTCCTCTCGTAGACTCGACCGGTTGTCTCAAAGTGTTTGACGTAATGGGATTCAACAACGGTTTCTGTCTGCAATACCCTATGGAAGGCAATGCAGACAAGGTAATGCCGATGAAAAGACAATCAAAAATAGCGGCTACACTTAAAGAAAACTCAGACTGGTGTGCAATAATGGGAGTCAAAGGAGTAGGGACTCTCAACAGAACTGTTTCTTCAGGCAGGGCAATAGACCTTATTAATATTGCCGAGGCATTACACGAAAGGAAATACGCAGAAATAGCTGACCAGATAAATCTCCAGCGCGGAAGAGTAAAGATAATATTCATTGCCGGACCGTCCAGCAGCGGCAAGACATCTTCATCAAAACGCCTTGCCATACAATGTAAAGTACTGGGACTAAACCCTAAAGTAATAGAGTTGGACAACTACTTCGTCAACAGGGAAGACACCCCGCGGGATGAAAGCGGAGACTATGACTTCGAAGCTCTTGAGGCTATGGACCTTAAGTTCCTTAACAAACAGCTCAATGATCTTCTTGCAGGGAAAGAAGTGGAAATTCCGAGATTTGACTTCAAGGAAGGAAGAAGATATTTCGAAGGCAACTATATGCAGCTTAAAGAAAACGATATTCTGATAATGGAAGGTATCCACGCCCTGAACCCGGCAATGACATCTGCGGTGGATGATTCTAAGATATTCAGAGTATATGCATCTGCACTCACATCGCTTTCTCTTGATGAAGACAACAACATATCCACTTCCGATAACAGGCTTCTCAGAAGAATAATACGAGACAACAGGGTCAGGGGCATAACACCGGAAGACACCATCATGCGCTGGCATAGTGTCAGACGCGGAGAAAACCGTAATATCTTCCCGTTTCAGGAAAATGCAGATGCAGCATTCAACTCAGCCTTGATTTTTGAACTTCCTATGCTTAAATATTATGCCGAGCCGCTTCTGCGCAGGATATTGCCTACATCTCCGGCTTTCACAGAAGCAGTCAGACTGCTGAAATTCCTGGAATACATAATAGCGCTCTCCCCAGATGAAATTGCAGCAATACCACCTACTTCAATAATGAGGGAATTTATCGGCGGGCAGTCCTTATAATAACTTTACCGTCATTCAAGGCGCTTTATTGACAGTTTACAGTGCTTCACTAATATTGGGACAGGGGCTTGACTAATACTTTTTAGTCGGCCCTTATAAGTTTTGGGAAGATGGAATGGAAACAGAAGTAGATGTGTCAAAACACCAAAATATGAAAATCACCCCTGTCACAGATATCTGTAGCAAGGGTGATTTTGTTAAAAAGAGGGTTTTGACACACCCTCTTCATATAAAAGATTTCCAATGTTTCCGCTTAAAGATTGACTCCCCAAAATTTTGTTTAGCACACACTAAACGACAGATTCGGAAATCAATATATAAAAGCAGAAAGTATTCATCAGATAATGAGCGCTAATTTTACAGGAACTTGCCTGGCAACTGTGTATCGGAAACTGATTTCAAATCTACACCGCTGACAGCCTGACTTCTTACTTCTGCCGGGATGCCTGTCTTCTTATAGACACAATCCTCTCCTGCTGCAGACATGACAAGAGTTTCTCCTCCTTCTACTTTTACACTGTAAGATGAACCCCAAAGAGCTCCGTCGCTATAAGAACCTGTTGCTGTAATACCTACAACAGAATATGTACCGTCATATCTCATATACAGTTTACCGTCAACAAGACGCTGGAATGTCTCGAAAGTACCATCTGTACCAAAAGATATATAAACATCAAGACCGCCTATTTTATCCTTTGACAGTTCACTTGCCGATACACCACCTACACTTTCCAGCTTCCACTCACCGGAAATATCTGTGCCATCTTTCTTCTTGTCGTTTGATCCGCAGGAAATTAAAAGAACGGCTGCTGCTACAAAAGCTGAAAACCTGATAAATATATTTTTCATTTTTACCGAATTAACTAATTAATAAATTTTAAGGACTACAGCCATCCGCCATTAGTTGATTTTACGTTACGCGCAATGATAGATACCTCGCGTGAGAACTCGGATCCTCCCATAGAGTTACCACCTCCGACATTTGTTCCGCCTGCTATAGCTTTAATGGTAAGCTTTGCCGAACCTATCTTCATAGGAGTGATATTAAGACGTCCGTTCTCAATTTTAGGATCCTCAGTCAATCCCAAAGCCTCTTTGTCAGCCTTGCTGATCTCTATTCCCCTATAAGTAAGTGAAGAAGAACCGCCTCCAAATACAGGATTAAGGGAAACGCTCTGGTTTTCACCACATTTAACTGTTATACAAGGAGTTCCCTCAAGAGCCATAAGGAAGCGCCAAGTATTGACCATTCCTGTACCCATCTTACCCTTGAACTTAGCCAGCGGCAGAGTTGCAGGAGCGCCGGTTTGAGGATTCATAGTTTTCTTTACACCTTTAAGAGATGCGTTTATATCATCTACTGATGCAAGAAGAGCTGCTTCAAACTCCTGCTTTGTCATAGTCTTGCCTGTTTTCTTAAGATAAGAAAGTCCCAATGCTGCGATTCCGCTCACATGAGGGCAAGCCATGGAAGTACCCTGCATATATCCGTAGTTAGGTACTGACTTACCATAATATATAAGTCCGCCATATCCGTCTGGAACCCACAAATCAAATGACTCTGTAGGCATAGTGGAGAGAACCAGACAAGCCTCATGACTCTGATCCACACCTCCTGTCATATACTCTCCGCCAGGAGCAGCTATATTACATCCTGGACCCCAGCTTGTATAGAAAGTAGGAAGTCCGTCAGCACCGAAAGCGGTAACTGCAATACATTCTACCAATCCTGCCGGATATCCGCTCATAGGCTGTGTTTCATTACCTGCAGCAAAAATAACAACACCGCCGTCAAGAATATCATTTTTCTTTTCCATGAAATACTTCAAGGCAGAATAAACAGCACCGTTTCTGTTCTGATATGCCTTGTCTGAAGTATATGCTGTAGCAGGGAATCCCCAAGAACACTGAAGGATATGAGCGCCATTGTCAGCAGCATATCTGATAGCTTTGGCAGTCGAAGCATCGCTAGATGAGTTGCCGGAAAATATCTGACAACTCATTATCTTGACACCGTCAGCATTTCCTGTTCCACCTGCTACACCTGCTACACCTGTTCTGTTGCCATTGACAGCAGCCACAGTTCCGGCAACGTGTGTTCCATGTCCTGAATCGCCTTTAGTATTCCATGTAATCTGCGAATTCTTTGCAAAGTTCCAACCATGGATATCATCCACCAGACCGTTGCCGTCATCATCGCTACCGTTTTCTGTTTCTTTTGGATTTACCCACATATTGGCTTTCAAATCAGGATGATCATACTGAACACCTTCATCGACAACCGCAACAATGATTGAAGGATCACCGGCAGTCAGTCTCCATGCATCCTCTACATTGATATCAGCTCCCGCTTTCGCCGTAGGAGTAATGGATGCATCTCCGATATTCTTATAATGCCACTGGCTGACATACATCGGATCATTCATACCTGAAGAAGAAGCCGTTGTTCCATATACTGCAGAAGCAGGGACATAAGGCCTTGCTTTACAGTCAGACATCTTTATGATTCTTGTATCATATTCTACAAACTCCACCTGACTCTGCTTTGCAAAATACTCTGCAGTCGCCTCCAAATCAGCATTATCTCCAAGCTTTACCTCATACCAGCAATCAAGGGCAAGCCTCATGGCTGTCTCCTTGTCTTCAAAGCCGCCGTCAAAGATTTTACTGTAAGACACACAGTTTCCCGCTCCGAACAATGAAGACAGGGCTGCAGTATCTGCAAGCGCCTCTCGGTTCAGACGAAGCAGCAAGGCTGAAGGATTGGCCTCTGCTGAAGTATTAATAATTTTTGTCAGAACAGGATCTGTCTGTCCTTCTTCTCCGCTACGAAAGGCGTCTTCACGCATACAGGAAACAAGTCCTGCAGTCGTCAAGAAAGCCATCGAGATTAATCTGAATGTTTTCATCATTGAATTTATCTGTATAATTTGGATTGTAAAATTTCCCCTTTCGGGTTTAGCGGCTGTGAAGTTAGTAATTATTATTTAATAAAAAACATCTCAGGCAGATAAGCTGTCAAAAAATCTTGAAACACCTCTGTAACACAAGGAGCTCATAACTCATGCTGCATACCAAAAGAGGGAACCTGTAAATACAGATTCCCTCTTCCTGATATATACTGATTCCTTATTATCGAATCTTATCTTGCAAAAGACATATTTACTGCCATAGAATGGTATGAAACCATCGGCTGGTAGTTTTCTACCGAAGCAAATCTTTTTCCTGCAAGGGCCGATGCTGCCTCCTTCTTAGTAATGTTACATGGCAACATAGGAGCACCTACACCCAAAGATACCTGATTTCCGACCAGAGCACCGATAGCTACAGTATTGACAAGGAATTTACCTGATGTTGTCTCTTGTTCCAGACCGTTTATAGTTCCTGTAGTTCCTGTAACATCAATTGCTGCAGGGAAGCCTCCCAAGCTGACGTTTGCGAGCTGACCCTTTTCATCATATTTGCAGCAAAGCATTGCCAGAGATCCTACAGTTCCTTTATCATCTACAGCTACTTTAGCTTCTGAATCATAGCTGACAAAGGCAAGCTTTCCGTTAAGATCATCTCCAAGCAAAGGTTTATCTTTCGCTTCTTCTTTCTGATACACTAAAGTGAAGTCAGGGAAGAAAGGACCTTGCTCGTCAGACCCTTGCCAGCCTCTTACTACATAGAATCCAGTGCTTACTGAAGTTGCAGGATCCTTCTCCTCAGAGATTGCCGGTATGAGTTCGAAATCAATATTTGAAGAACCTTTATCTGATGTGTACTGATAAGTCCAGACACCCGCATACTTCATGAAGTCCTCAGAACCTGTGATAGCAGGAATAGTCATCTTTTCAGTCCTATTCCAGAGACCTGACTTGCGGCCAGACTCAGTGGCTCCGATAACGAAAGCATACCACTCACCTGACTGACAAATATCATACTTGTCAGAAATATTGCCTGACTTAAGTACATCTTTCCAGGTAACCCCCATTGCAGTCACCAACTTCTGAACTTCAGCGATGCACTCATCAAGGAAAGCGCTGATCTTCTCGTCTCCAGGATACTGCTCAGCAGGAAGAATCATAGTGAAGAATTTTTCATTACCAGCAGACTTGTCCTGAACATCTACAAAATCTGCTATAGTGAAATTCTTCTGCGAAACCATTCCTCTCTGGAATGAGACCTGCCAGTCGTTGTTTCTTTCGATTTCACCTTCTGCCCTTCCTGATCTGAACTTAAGTTCTACCGGAGTACCATAAACAGTACCGTCAGAAAGCAGACCTGTAACAACTGCCTTGTAATCAGTGTTAGGTGTAAGACCGCTGAAATCCACCTGTCTGTTTCCGGATTTCAACACAGAAGAAACATTTCCGCCAAGCTTTGCTACCTCAGCAGATACGATGGCTGAAGCCGGAGAATTGACGTCAGAAGAACAGAAACAATACCAAGTATCAGCCTCTGACCCTGTGGAAGAAACCGCTACAGAAGCTGTTTCTCCGGTAACGTCAAGCATAACGAGCTTGAAAGACGCATTATGCTCGTCATTCTTGGCGTCATCTTTAGTACATCCCGCAAACGCAGCCAAAGTCAACGAAGCTGCAAATGCATAAATAATTTTTTTCATAACCTGATTTTTATTGGAGTTTTATAGTATCCTGCGACTGGCCGATAGATCCGCCCACGTCAGGAACTGAATAATCAAACATGAAAATTAGAGTATTATCCTTTTTAGAATACTTTGCTCCAAGAATCTTTGCATAAATAGGAGCAGTATTTCCTGCCTGATCAACCCTTGCGCTAAGTCCTGTAGCAAACATTGCATCTGCAGCCATGTTCACGACCTCGCTCTGGCCGTCCCACTGGAAAACGATAGGCTCTCCACCACCTGACCAGGTATTTGTTACCCTGTAGGTTCCAAGAATTGCAGAGTACTCAAGATCTACAGGAAACTCTGCAGGAGAACCTGGCTGTCCCAAAATCGGAGAAGAATATACTCCACGCTTTGCATA
>CALADR010000294.1 GCA_937890845.1 uncultured Bacteroidales bacterium
GAACCGTCAGCAGATACAGCAAGGACCAGAGAAGGATAATTCGAAGGAACCAGACGCACGAAATCACCGGCAGACTCAACTACCCAAAGCTGGGTCTCGTCAGAGCCGTTATTCTCTGCAAGACATGCCCTGTTGTCGGAACGGACATGGATGGCAAAATCTGCAAAAGGATTGATAAAACGAAGGCTGCCTGACAGAGAAGAGGCACTCCACTGTTGCAGTCTGTCCTTTGAATCAAGAGCGACAAGCTTGACTTCACCCTCACCTTCGCTAAAACCTACAGCCTTGTCCGTACTACCGGAAGGAACGATTGTATACAGTTTCCCTGAATCAAAAACAGGCTGCGCAAATACCTGCTGAAACAGAAAGACAACAGCAAAAAATATAAATATCGCTTTTCTCATTTATTAAAATATTAAAAAGATCAATTAATGCACATCAACTTCCAGACACTAATGCAAAACCACAGAAAAAGGATCCTTATCCTTGTCTGGAGAAAATCTCACAGGATCGCCATACTGCTCCTGAAGATGCTGCATCCTGCACTTCAAGTCTTCTGTTATATCTTCATATCCAGGACGGCCGTAAAGATTGTCCAGCTCAGACGGATCAGTCTGAAGATCATAAAGCTCCCAGTGATCAATATCATTATAGAAATGTATGAGCTTATATCTTTCCGTTCTTACGCCATAATGCCTTTTAACCATATGCTCGGCAGGATATTCATAGAAGTGGTAATACAATGCATCCCTCCAACTGTCAGGATGTTCGCCCTTTAGAAGCGGAACAAGAGACTCCCCCTGGATATCGTCCGGTACAGGAACACCTGCAAGTTCAAGAAATGTGGGCGCATAGTCGATATTCTGCACCATTTCACTGATATCACCGCGACGCGCGAATCCCTCAGGAAGACGCATCACCAAAGGTGTCCGGAAAGACTCCTCATACATGAAACGCTTGTCAAACCAGCCGTGTTCACCCATATAGAAACCCTGGTCTGAAGTATATACTACCAAAGTGTTTTCCAAAAGACCCTCAGACTCAAGATAGTCCAGAAGACGTCCTACATTGTCGTCCAATGTCTTGACTACCTTCATATAGTCCCTCATATATCTCTGGAACTTCCACTCTGCCAATTCTTTACCTGAAAGATTACGGCTATGGAAATCATCTATTACCGGATCATAGAACGCATCCCAGGCTCTGCGCTGCTCGGGATTCATTCGCGAAAGCTGCCATCTGTAGGCACCGGCAAGACGGGACTCTGCTCCGGGAAAGTCCATTTTAATGTCATAAATCAGGTCCATATCCTTACCTATGCCCATCTCCTGTGCCGCAGCAGCAGGACGGCCTTCATAGTCATCCCAAAATGTATCCGGAAGATCAAAGGTCCTGTCTTCAAACAGAGCAAAGGCACTGGTCTCCGCAAGCCAGTTCCTGTGGATGGCCTTATGGTGGACAAGCAGACAGAAAGGCCTGGAACCGTCGCGTCCGTTTTCAAGCCAGTCTATCGCATCATCCGTGATGATATTGGTCAGATACCCTTCCTTCCTCACCACTGTACCGTCCTGCAGGATAAAGTCAGGGTTATAGTAATCACCCTGCCCCGGAACTATTTCCCAGAAATCGAAACCTTCCGGCATACTCTCCAAATGCCATTTTCCTACCAGAGCAGTCTGATAGCCGGCTTTCTGAAGCAGCTTGGGAAATGTCTGCTGGGTACTGTCGAAGACACAGGTAGTATTGTCAAAAAACCTGTTGGCACAAGAATGCTTGCCTGTAAGCATACAGGCCCGGCTCGGACCGCTCAGAGAATTTGCCACAAAACTTTCTGTAAAACGCACACCGTCTGCGGCTATCCTGTCAAGATTTGGTGTATTGATATAACGGCCGTCATAACAGCTCATCATCTGAGCCGTATGGTCATCAGTCATTATATAAACGATATTGTATCCGGAATGTTTCTGCTGATTATGTCCGCAACCGGAAATAGAAGCGCCCAATACCAGCACTCCGGCCGCCGGGATAAAGAACTTCATCTTTTCTGCCATTGTCGCTGTATTTCAGAGAATAGTTTTTCCATACACCTGCTTGACTTGCCGTCAGATTTCCCCAAGCCTTATTGCACTGATATTCCTGCCGCATGCAGTACCCTCGCGTCTGGCAGAGAAAAAACGTACGTCATCGTAAGTACATATACCACAACACTGTATATTCTCAGGTCTGACACCGGCACTCTCCAAAAGCCACCTGTTGGCAGCCTCCAGGTCAATATGATGGCCCCCTTTCATGGACTTTTCATCCGGAGTTCCGTCCCAGCTCCATATCCTGACTATAGGGAAGCCGGCCTCCTTGAAGAAGCACGAAACATCCTCCCTCACCTGAAAATTCTTCCTGCTGATACCAGGACCGATTACCGCCCTCAGGTCAGCAGCCGAAGTACCATACTCCGAAGCCATCCTTGAAACAGTGTACAATGCAATCTTCTGCACTGTGCTCTTCCACCCGGAATGAACAGCCGCAACAGCCTTATGAACAGGATCATAAAGCAGAATAGGCATACAGTCGGCAGTACGTACACCGATAGCCACGGGAAGATTGGTCACCAGCGCATCATATCCATCCAATTCATCACGTGTCATATCAGGCCTGTCCACCAGAGCCACCTTATTACCGTGGACCTGATGTCCGACAATGACAGGATAAGGCAACTGAGCACTCCTCGTTGTCGTAAATGCTTCCACCCCATCCCCAATAGAATATCTCAAAATACCTTCGTCTGTCATAGTTTAATAATATCTAACTCGCAAAAATACAAAATTTATCCAAGCAATCTGAGAAGCTACCTGAAATTTTTGTCATCATAAATTTCACAAAATTCTTTTGCGGATGTTTTTTTGTAACTTTTGAAAAAATTACAAACGACTTCTTAAAAATAAAAGGCTAAATTTGTAAGATGATATACAAACATAACCTTTAAAACGATATGAAAGTTCTGAAAAAAGACCATAAGTACAACTGGCAATTTGAAAATATCGGAGGGGCGACCCGAATAAAAATCACATCCGGAAAAGACATAGAACACCTTCCCGAACTTGACAGGAAAATGTGGACCGTACTGTCTTGTCCAGTAAAAGGACTGGAAATTGACGACAGGAGCCTGTACTGGATAGACACTGACAGTGATGGAAAAATACATCTGGACGACGTAATACGCACATCAAAATGGATAACGGACGCTGTCGCGGATACAGAATCACTTTTACACGCCTCAGGCTCATTCGACATCCTCGGATTCAACAAAGACAGCGAAACAGGGCGCAAGCTCCACAAGTCGGCATCATGCATATTGAAATACCTTGGTAAAGAAGGTTCAGTAATATCAATGTCAGACATTGCCGACAGTTCAGCAATATTCTCAAAAACAAGATTCAACGGAGACGGTATAATAACCGAACTGTCAGCGGAAGACCCTGAAGAAAAAGAGGCAATCACTTCAGCTCTGGAAAGTATAGGAAACATTACTGACAGAAGCGGAGCTCCAGGACTGGACTCTTCACTAATAGAAAAATTCTACGATGCGCTGGGTGCATATTCGGAATGGAGTGCATCATGCCCCAAGGCTCCGTTCGGAGCAGAAACCGAAGCTGTAATTGCAGCATATGACTCACTGGACTCCAAAATAAAAGATTTCTTCCTGAGATCGCGTCTTGCAGGATTCTCGCCTGAATGTACCTCATCCCTGGACGTACAGAAAGCCCAGATAGAAGCGGTAAGCCCTGAAAACCTTAGCGACCGCACAGCTGAAATAGCATCCTACCCGCTAGCCAGAGTCACAGGAAAACCGGAAATAAATCTGTCTGGCCCGGTCAACCCTGTATGGGCTTCAGCAGTGGAGACAATCCGTGAACACGCCATGCCTGAAGGCATCACCGTCCTCACTGAAACAATCTGGACAGAAATAGGACTTAAAGCCGCAGAATACAAAAACTGGAAAAAAGCCAAAAAAGGAGAAGAAGTAGAAAAACTCGGAGCGGAAAAGATAGCCAGACTTGTCTCTGCAAACAAGAAAACAGCCCTCCTGTCACTTGTAGAACACGACCTGTCACTAAAAGAAGAATCAGACGACATCGACCTTGTAGACAAATTCCTCCACATCTACAAAGACTTCTACACATTGCTGAAAAACTTCGTTTCATTCCAGGACTTCTATAACCCGGACAAAAATAACAGAGCCATTTTCCAGTCAGGACATCTCATCATTGACCAGAGATGCTGCCATTTCTGTATGGACGTTGCAGATGCAGCAAAACACGGAGTCATGGCTCCAGCCAGCGGAATTTACCTAGTCTACTGCGACTGCGTCACCAAAACCAGACCCGGAGTAAGAAAAATCGTCGCAGCAGTGACTGTCGGAGACATAGGAGACCTTTCAGTAGGAAAAAATGCCATTTTCTATGACAACTCAGGACTTGACTGGGATGCCGTAGTCACCAAAATCATAGACAATCCAATCAGCATCGCACAGGCCTTTTGGTCACCATACCGCAGGATGGCGAAAACTGTAGAGAATTTCATAAACAAATCTGCCGCTGACAAGGATGCCAAAATAATGGCAGAAGCCAGCAAGAAAATCACTGAAGCCCCTAAAATCCCCGCCACACCTGCAGATGCATCTGCACCGGTACCATCTGCCGCACCTCCGTTTGACATAGCCAAGTTCGCAGGTATATTCGCCGCAATAGGAATGGCTCTGGGAATGATAGGTTCATTCTTCGTAAGTCTGGCAAAAGGCTTTGTAGCACTAAGTTGGTGGCAGGCAATACTGGTAATCATCGGAATCCTTCTTCTCATATCAGGTCCGTCAATGGTAATGGCATGGATGAAACTCAGACGAAGAAACATCGCTCCTCTTCTGAATGCCAACGGCTGGGCAGTAAATGCCTCATCAAATATCAGCATACAGTTCGGGGCCACACTTACCGACATTGTCAAGTTCCCTAAAATAAAAATCAAGGACCCTTACGCCGGAAAGAAACTCCCATGCTGGGCGAAATGGCTCATTTCACTGACTGCTGCCGCCATCGTAGCAGTAACACTCTGGCTGTGCAACCTTCTGGCATGGGCATCTCTGCCGTCTCCGCTATTTTAGCGGAGACTGTGCAGTGCCATAATATCCGCTGTACCACTCTGCAAAACGGCGCAGTCCGTCACGAAGAGGAGTATCAGGTCGGAAGCCGAAATCATTCTCCAAAGGAGTTGTATCAGCATATGTCACAGGTACATCACCCGGCTGCATAGGAACCAGCTCCTTATGGGAATCAAAGTCATAGTCTGAAGGCAGCACACCGGCCCTGACAAGCTCTTCCTGAAGAATAGTGACAAAGTCAAGAAGGTTTTCAGGGTTACTGTTGCCTATGTTATAGACCTTGTACGGAGGTACTGGAAGTCCGTCCTCACCAAGCGACTTTTCAGGTGCATGCTGCATCACACGATAGACACCTTCCACTATATCATCAATATAGGTAAAGTCACGCTTACAGTTTCCGTAATTGAAAATCTTGATTTTCTCCCCTGCACGAAGCTTGTCTGTAAAGCCGAAATAAGCCATATCAGGACGACCTGCAGGTCCGTATACAGTAAAGAACCTTAGACCGGTAGACGGGATATTGTACAGTTTGGAATATGCATGCGCCATCAGTTCATTGCTTTTCTTGGTCGCAGCATAAAGGCTGACAGGATTATCTACCTTGTCATCCGTACTGTAAGGCACTTTCTTGTTACTTCCATACACGCTGCTCGAACTTGCATATACCAGATGCTCCACCTCATAATGACGGCAAGCCTCAAGAATATTATAGAAACCTATAAGATTGCTCTCGATATAGGCATCGGGATTCGTAATACTGTATCTCACTCCTGCCTGGGCGGCAAGATTCACCACAACGGCCGGCCTGTATTCCTCAAAAATCCTGTTCACCGCCTCCTTGTCCGCAATACTGGCACGCACAAACACAAACCCGGGACAGTCTGACAGAGACTTGAGTCTTTCTTCCTTGATGTTCAAATCATAATAGTCAGTCATGGAGTCTATGCCTACCACCTTGACATTCTTCACTGACTTATATAGCCTTGCGGCCAGATTGCTTCCTATAAAACCGGCAACTCCGGTGACAAAGACTGTCTTGCCTTCAAGATTGACATTGTATCCCAACATATTTTCCTTTTGATTATATTTTACACATCATGCCTGCCGCATATTGCCGCAAAGCGGCGGCAATATACAAATTTTCAAGACATTTCACACATTTTTCCCTTCCAAAATCTTGACAAGGTCCTTTTTGATATCCATATCGATTGTCCTGTAACGGGAAAAAGCTCGGCTGCCCTCCGCATGCCCCGTAAGTGACGAAACCAAATCCGGATCTCTGACCATCTTATAAATGTTTCCTATAAAAGTACGCCTGGCCATATGACTGCTCGCTATCTCATTTATCGGAACCTTCTTCTCAGTTCTGGTCAGAGTATCAAGTTCTGTAACCATATAAGTCACTCCGCTCATACTCAGAATCAGCTTTATATCATCATTGAACTTCTCAGGACTCTCAAAAGGAAGAAGCCTGCTGCCAGGCCACCCGGAATAACGGTCAACTATTTCACAGGCTACCCGATTCAAAGGGACTACCACCGTACGGGCACCGGACCTTATTGTCTTTGACGGGATATATTCAATAGACCCTCTTACCACATCACTTTTTTCCAGCCTCATCAGGTCACCGACACGGCAGCCGACATTACACTCTGCACTGCAAGATCAGGAAATTCAGAAAGATCAGCCTCATATATCTTCTTTACATCATCCAACGTAAGATATATGGGAGTTCCATATCTCTCAGAGGGCATTTCAAAGCCATCAAACGGAGACTCCTGTATAAGTCTGGCCTTACATGCCCAGTTAAAAAACGCCCGCAAACCGCGGAACAGCCCACATACATAATTCCCTCCACGAGGCTTGATCCTCCTGGGTTATCTTCCAAAATCCCGGCATAGCGGCCGACATATACGGATTCATTGGCAATATAATCATGAATCATCCCTAGTACCTTACAGTCAACCTTTCTTATATCAAGAACGAATGAATCCACCTTACTGGAATACCGTATATAAGACTCATACCTGCGTACCATTCTCCGCAACACCTCATAATGCCGTCTCCGTCCTTCGCTGATTTTCCGCTCAGACACAAATCTTCCGAACAGAGTATCAAATCCCGAATCTGAGGAATTTTCCCGGCCATACAACGTTCCGGATCGGAAATCCTTTACTGCACTTGCCAGCCACCCTCGTACATCAGTCTCACCTGCTTTCTTCGCAAGACAATAAGTTTCAAGCAAATACTCCCTTAACAAGCGCACATCCTCCCCTACCCTGACCTTTTCCTTCTCTGCAACAGGATTGCGCCCGCGGACACACTCCCGCCTGCTGTCCCAAAACCTGGGCGTGACCAAAATCCATGTCCGCACCGCCTGATGGAAAGCCCGCCCGTCTACAAGCCTAACATACAGAGGAACAGTCACTCCAGACTTTACCTCTGATCTGATTTCAAACCTTATTTTCATCTCAAAGCATTCTGTTTCTCTTTTACGCCAATACAACAAATATAGTCATCTTGCTACAGAAACCGTCCTGTAGCATAGGAACATACAAGTCACGGAGTTACATAAGCCGGAAATTGTTAAACGATTGGAAAACATCTGTTAAACCGGAAACACTCTCCCCTTTCCTGCCGGACCTGACAGCCTAAAAACATTGCTCCTGTAACTTCCAGACACACCTTTTCCATTAAAATATACCAAGGGGCCAATCTCCCGTATCCGAGCCGAATCATCGTCGGGGTCCCGAAGCTACTTCCCGACACGGCAGAGCACCTGGAAGAGAACGAAGCTATCAGGAGCGTTACCTCCAACCATATAGAAGACAGCGCACGTACCTTTGCCAGCCTTCTTCAGGAAGGTGCAGAGAAGAAAGATATTCCGACCCTGTTCATGGAACTCACGGAAGCCGAGGCAGTCAAGCTCTTCGCCAACAC
>CALADR010000295.1 GCA_937890845.1 uncultured Bacteroidales bacterium
CTTCGGTAAATAGTCCGATTCCATATAAAATATGAAAATCACCCTTGCCACAGATATCTCTGACAAGGGTGATTTTCATATTTTTTGGTATTTTGACACATCCACATTTATAAACATATAGCACATATTCAGTAGTACTGACGACCTGCAAATGTTGGTATAATTAAAATATGCACTGTCATTTCTACCTGTTTTGTCCGGAAAATACCACCTTCCTGACAAAAAGCATTTTTCCCTCATTTCATCCGTAAAAACCACCATTTTTCCTGACAATCGGAGGCAACCTGAAGAGGTAACATGAAGAGCAAAATAAAGAGGCAGCCTGAAATGAAATTTGGAATACCCTATATCATCCTGACAGCATCTTCAAAACCGGCGCGGTCACCTTTTGCCTTGTTTTTGATTTTCGCCCTGTAATTATAGATGGTATTTGCAGAATAGTGAAGCAGTGATGCTATTTTGCTTGAATCGCTGATTCCAAGCTTGACAAGAGCAAACACCCTCAACTCAGGGGTCAGGATGTCTCCGCTCTTAGGCACAATCGACTCCCCGTCTGCCAGCAAAGAGTTGATTTTCTCGACAAAATCAGGATACAGGTTAAGGAAAGTCCTGTCAAACATCTTATAAAACTCCAGAATATCTTCTTCTATCGGAGGAAGACTTTCTATTTCAGACTCTATATCCTTGACCATACCCCTTCTCAAGTATTTAAGTACATGGTTCTTATACTGCCTTGTAGTATTAATGTTTTCCGACAGTATACTTAAGAAAAGAGCTATATACTCCTGCTTGACTTTATCAGACTCCATTATTGTCGAGTTAAGTTCGGACAGTTTTCTATTTGCCTCTACAAGATTCATATTCTGTTTTTCAATCTCGAGATATGAAGCAGAGAGAGCCATTCTGGTCTTGTCAAGAACCTGCTGTCTCAGATAAACCAGACCGATAAGAAGCACCAGAAGGAAAATAAGTACAGCCATTACTGTAAACATAATATTGACCTTTCTCTGCCACTTAAGATTCTTATCCTGGTAGGCACGTCCTATTTCAGGAAAAAACTGTGCTATCTGCCATGGCCTCAACTTTCCGCCAAAGAAAATTGCATCAGGCATACAATGGTCTGCAGAATACTTGAATGCCCTGTCTATATCGCCGGATTCAAATAAGGCATAAGAAAGAGTATTCAGGGATGCATAGTCTTTAGTCGCACACATTGCATCAGTGACCGCAGAACGTATAAGCCATAACATTCTGTCATCATTACACCCGCGGTCAGCCAAAGCTTCCTGATAATGAAAACAGGCTATGGCATAATTATGACTTCCTTCCTCAGCTGCCTCAACTAGTTTACGGGAATACTCCATTATATCCTTCTGACGTCCATACTGCAATGCCTCCTCTCTTTTCAGCTTTACCCAATCAAATGTTCCTGGCTCTGTTTTCTCCAAAAGAAGGTTTCTGTAAAGAGTCCTCAGACTGTCCTGCTGAAGTACCATACGTGAGTCTGATGCATAGGCGTGTACTTCTCCGGCAAGGTTATGCTCCGCTTTCAGATATGGAATATGAAGAGACTTTGGAAGCGATTCTCCGTTAATTCTGTTAAGAAGTTCTCTGGCTTCAAGATGATAGCCTGAGATAGTATACTCCTCAGCGATAAGAATATTTATTTCAGCGATTCTGTAAGGGTCATCAGCTTCAAGAGCCAATTTACGGCAATAATCAAGATAAAACATAGTGGAGTCCATACTATATGCCATGAACTCCTGGGCTATGCGCTTACTTATGTTATATGTCTGGAGCGGATCCTTCTGCTCCGCCATTACACTTTTCAACACTCCAATCCTATCTAGAAAATATTGTTCATAGATATGCTTTTTGGAGAGCAAATCATCCAGTCTCTCCAGTTCGTCACTGTAGATGGAATCTCCGGTTTTACACGACGCAGTAAAAAGCGCAGACAACAGGGCTATAGCCCAAAGGACTCGTCCAGACATATAAAAGAAGCTGTTTTAAATTTTATTTCAGCTCAAAGGTAACTTTTCCTTTTATATTATCCGCTGCAGATGCAATATAAATGTCAAATTTTCCCGGTTCAGCTACCCATTCATGCTTCTGCGGATCAAAGAAAGAAAGTTCCTCCCTTCCGACAGTGAATGTCACCACTTCTGACTCTCCCGGAGCCAGACTTACCTTTCTGAAGCCCTTAAGTTCCTTGACTGGACGGGGCAGAGATGACTTCCGGTCACCTACATACATCTGTACCACTTCCTTACCTTCACGGTCACCTGTATTGGTAATCCTGACAGACACTGTAACTGTTCCTTCCGCATCAATGCAAGAAGAGTCAAGCACTGGATTTCCATACTCGAAATCAGTATAACTGAGACCGTGACCGAAAGCGAAAAGCGGCTTTTCCTTTTTCTGCATATCCGTCCACCTGTAACCTACAAAAATACCTTCCTTGTACTCTATATTGACAGTATCTTTTGATGATACTCCTGTATATTCTCCAAAAATATGAGCAGGGACATCATCCAGTTCAGCAGGGAATGTAAAAGGGAGTTTTCCTGAAGGATTCACGTCACCGGAAAGCACGTCAGCTATGGCGTTTCCTGCCTCTGAACCGATATACCATGCCTGTACTATGGCTGGAACTTTTTCCACCCAAGGCATAGCCACTGCATTTCCGGAAATATTGACTACGATAAGATTGCTGTTTACTGCAGCAAGAGCCTCTATCACAGCATCCTGGCCGTACGGAAGTTCCAGTCCGGCACGGTCTGAATCTTCGCAATCCTGATGCGCGCTCTTGTTCAAACCGCCTACAAATATAACATAATCAGCATCTTCAGCCTCTTTTACTGCCTCAGCTATAAGTTCTGCTGCAGAACGGTTATCATTAAGGTTCTGACCTGTAACTACACCGTTATATTCACCTGTAACATCCCCTACGTAACCTCTTGCATATACAACTTCAGCCTTATCTCCTACTCTTGCCCTGATACCGTCGAGTGGTGAAATTTCCCTCTGCACTTTCAGAGATGAACTACCGCCTCCTACTGTCATCATCTTGACTGCATTTTCTCCTACAACAAGAATTTTTTCCGCCGCATCAATATCAACAGGCAGAACCTGCCCTTCATTTTTCAGCAAAACTATACCTTCTCCTGCAATCTTCCTTGCTGCTTCATAATGTGCTTCTGAACAAAGACTTCCAAACGGTCTGTCCTTTACCATCTCTGTACGGAAAATAAGCCGTAGAACATTGCGCACCTTTGCATCCAACTCTTCTGTACCTACCTCTCCGCTGCGTATTTTCTCCAGATAAGGATGAGCCAGATAATAGTTGTCATAAGCATTGCTGCTTCCTCCTCTCAGACCGTCAGTCCAGCTGCCGAATTCCATATCAAGGCCATTATGTATTGCCTGGTCAGTATCATGGACTCCACCCCAGTCAGAAACGACAACTCCGTCATATCCCCATTCATCACGCAGGATACGGCCAAGGGTATATTCGTTGTGACAGCAATGCTGGTTGTTATAAAGATTGTAAGACCCCATTATAGCCCAAGTCCCGCCTTTCTGTACAGCAGCCTTGAATGCTGGAAGATAAATTTCATAAAGAGTCCTGTCATCGACAATTACATTTGTATTGTGTCTGTTGACCTCATGGTTATTTAGTGCATAATGTTTTACACAAGTAGCTACTCCATTGCTCTGTACACCATGAATATAAGGAACTACCATTTCTCCGGCAAGAAAAGGATCCTCGCCCATATACTCGAAATTACGCCCGTTCAAAGGTGTCCTGTAGATATTAACTCCAGGTCCGAGAAGTACTGTCTTCCTGCGGAAGCGAGCTTCTTCTCCAATACTTTTTCCATACAAGTGCGACATCTCAGTATTCCACGTAGCTGCAAGACAAGTCAAAGCAGGAAACGCTACACAAGAGTCATTGGTCCAACCGGCCTGATCCCATTCATCCCAAAGCACCTCAGGTCTGATTCCGTGAGGTCCGTCAGTCATCCATACCTCCGGAATACCAAGCCTTGCAACACCGGGAGAACAGAATTTTGACTGGGCATGCACAACAGCTATCTTTTCATCCAGAGTCATACGTCCAAGAGCATCCTCAATCCGCTCTTCCAGTGATCTGGTTTCATCAAGATATACCGGCGTCTGCGCCATTGCCGGCAAAACAGACAATGCAAGTCCGGCCAGCATCAATGTAATCTTATCCATATTTTTAAAAGTTATGTTTTTAATTTCAATAAAGGCGGTGCCTCGTGACTTGGCACCGCCTTCCGATCAATAATCAAGTCTTATTTCCTAAAGTTTGTAATTACTGCTGCAATTTGTCAAGACTTATGGTTTCAATACCCTCAGATTCTGCTTTTGTCAAATCAACCGTAAGCCTGTAGGTGGCTCCTTTTTCAAGACGTTCTGCAAGTTCCAGATTATTGGAGTCAGTAAGTTTGAGTTTGGCCGCCTCGCTGCCTGCAAGTTTAACCTCATTCTCGCTGCCGAAAATTTTTCCGGTCTCTTTGCCCCATCCGTTCTGTGCAAAATACTTCGCAGAGATATAATCATACCTGAAACGACCTCCGACAGTATTCCCGTCTTTTTCATCCACTGCAATACCGGTGAGCTGATATACAAGAGGACGGACCTCGGCCATGCAGAATGCCGCACCCGGATTGAAGCCGAACTGCTGTGTCATCACAGGATGGGCAAGTCCCCAGGCCATCATCCACAGAGCATTTTCCTTTAATGTCGCATCCTTACCATCGGAATTGAGTTTGGTGAACGAGCAATACTTTCCTTCTGAATAAAGATTAAGTCTGTACTTGCCGGAAGTGGCTGCAAACGTTGCTCCTGAAGCGCTTACAGAAACATAGTCAGGATCGAGATAGTAAGATGCTATGTCTGAAACACCTGCTATCTGCATGGTTGCATTCTGCTCAAGGTCAAGGACACCGGAATACTCGCCGGCCGAAACCATCTCCAGCACCTGTCCGTTCACGGTTATTTCCTCTTTCGGAAGTTCCTGCTCTCCTTCTTTGGTTACCTCAAGGACTGCTCCTTTCACTACCTTTCCATCGTAAGAAGCATTTGTCAGATCAAGTACGAACTTATATATACCTCCCATTTCGAGAGCCACACCGTCAGCAAGATGTATATTACCGTCTTTTTCACCTATTTTTATCAGTTTGCTGTCTGTAGTGACAGTACCGCCTCCGAACTCGCTGCCCCAGGTTTTCTGGTGGAAGAATTTGAAGTCAATCTTGTCGGCTGCCAGCTGAAGTCCTGCCACAAGCGTAATCTGATACTTTCTGTCCTCAATCTGAGAAAGGCAGAGGCCTCCCTTTTCAGGACTCCAGGATGCTCCCTGGGCCATTGTAGGCTTTCCTACCTTGGTGTCTCCGATAAGCCATACGGCACCTGTGAAGTCAGAAGTATTGAGAGTAGCATACTCTGTCTGGCTCTTCATAGCTTCGAACTTAAAGAATTTGTTTGCAAAGTCAATGTTCACTTTATATAGGCCGTCAACAGGGAGGAATTTGTAAACGCCAGACGGATCTGAAGTCTCGATAAAGTCAGGATCTATGCTCCAGTCACTGAAGCCGCCTTCATAACCTGTAATCTTCAGTTCACCGCCCTTGGTCAACTTCACTACAGCCGCATAAGTACTTCCGTCAACCATCTCAGCCTTAGTGCCGTTTACGTAAATGGTTATGAACGGAGATGCCTCGAATGTAAGCGTATTGAATGATATAGTATAACCTGATACGCTGTTTGAAAACGGAATATAAGATTCTCCGTCAACGGCAGCACCGCTGCCATCCCATCCGAAAGTTATCTTATTTTCAGTGCCGGAAACTGCAGGAGTCTCTATCATAGCGTTAAACTTAGCCGGAAATGAACCGTCAACGGAATATGCATTGGCAGCAGTCTTTTCCATCTTGTATGTCTGACCATCCTCTGCTACAAGTGTAAGATATTCAAAATCAGGACGGGATACAGCTACTTCCTTTATGACTTCTGTTATTCCCTGACCAACGTTCTGACCTACAAATACAAGAGAAGCTATACCGTCAGGGATGTTTTTAAGGAAAGGTACATCCAGTTTTCCCTCATAAGAACCAGGCGTCTTGGTCCTGATAGTAGTATCAGCGACCATCACGTCGTCAAAATAGAGCTGGGCCTTGACAGTAGAAAGATCAAAATCCTTATCCTGCAATGCTACTGAAAACGCTATTTCGCCTCCCATATATGCAGATTCGCTGAAACTTTCCACAGTCACATCAGGACCCTTGTCAGCAAAAACATACTCAAAATCTTTCTTGCAGGAAACCAGAGAAGCAACTCCAGCAAGCAAAGATGCAGTTATTTTTATAGTTTTATTCATTTCTAATAGTCTTTAATTTTATTCCTGCCAGATAAGTGAAACCAGTGATTTGGCAGGTACAGAATATTTGACAGTGTGGTTACCGATAGAAAATACCAGACTCTGCTCCGCAGATGCCTTGCTCAGGATTATTACTCCGACAGTATTGTCCGGATTCTTGAAAACCAGATAGGATATTCCGTCAAGGGAAATATCTGAAGTTCCTACACGCACTGCACCAGGCTTTATGACCTTTGAGGCATGGGCTATATTATAGTAATGTGACCTGTAATTCAGGGTACTGTAGTCTGATGATGAAATCTCCACTGCCCCATAGCAAGTCTTGCATGATCCGTTTGCAGGACTATATGGACCCTTTTTGTCATCAAGCATGAGATTCCAAAGAGTGACTCCCTTTCCCATTCTTGAAAGAGTGCCCATAAATATAGACTCGAAGTCATTCAAGAGACAGCCGTCAAACGAATAGTTCCATTCACCTATTGATGCTTCTGTAAAATAAATCTCCTTGTCAGGATATTCGTAGACAATCTGATCCAACTCTGATACGTTGCCACCATAATTATGCCATGCCGAACCTGCTACATATTTGGAAGCTTCAGCATCTGCAAATATGTGGAGAGGATAACCAAGCTGGTCTGACTTGTTGTCATAGTTATAGTTATGGTCAAACAAAAGAATCTTGGTATCAATCCCTGCTTTTTCAAAAGCAGGACCGAGGCCTGTCTTGATAAAATCCCTCTGCTGCTTCCATCCCATATACATTGACATAGAATTTCCCCTGTTCAAAGGCTCGTTCTGCGGAGTAACGGCATAGATATCAAATTCCTGGTCCTCCATATACTTTATCCATTTGACAAAATAGTCTGCATAAACCTTATAGCAGTCTTCCTTGAGTTCTGCGCTTGTCCAAGAATCACGTATTTTCATCCAGCGCGGAGCTGACCACGGAGAACCGATGATTTTCACATCAGGATTAATCGCATATATTTCCTTAAGCACAGGAATAAGATAATCAACATCTTCTGAGTGTGGTGCAAAATTCTTCAAAAGATCTGAATCCGGCCCCTTTGTGTCACACCATGTAAACTCTGTACCTTTGGCCGGAAAATCAGAAGCTCCTATCGAAACACGGATAAGTCCGGAACCGAGACCAGTTTCCTTATCGAAAATATTCTTCAGAAAGGCAGTCCTGTTTTCCTGGCTCATCTGCATGAGGTTATAGCTGGTCGCACCTGTTATTGCCGCACCGAAACCGTCGACAGTCTGATAAGTCTTAGACAGGTCGATTTTTACAAGATTTGGAGACATACTTGAAGCCTTTCCGAAATCAAATGCATCCTCAACAAAAAGTCTAGATCTGTCAGCAGTTGTGACATAAGCCTTTACATCACCTGTCTTTTCAGGAGTTGAAGTTCCGTTGTCTCCTCCCGGTTCTTCATTCGTGGAAGTAGAACAGTTACAGGCACAACAACTTACCAGAATGCCGGCAGCTAATATTTTAGAAAATTTACACATATTTTTTGTTCATTTTATATTATATCAATATCCTGGATTCTGTACAAGGCTTGGATTGTTATCCATCTCAGCTGTAGGGATCGGCATAAGTATAGTCTCGTCAGAAAGAGGGTAACGTTTCTGCCAGTAACTGTCTTTTGACGGCATTGCATCATGAACAGACTTAACTCTGTCGTGACGTACAAGGTCAAAGAAACGGAATCCTTCAAAAGCAAGTTCGAGACGGCGTTCCTTAAGAATGATATCTATCATCTCATCCTGAGAAGAAGGTTTTGAAACAGGGTTCAGACCTGCGCGCTCACGGATTTTATTCACATAAAAAGTTGCTCCATCTGTCTCCGAGAAATTGCCCTCCATTGCAAGTGCTTCTGCATGAAGAAGATATATTTCACCCAAACGCATCAGGATAGTACTGCTGGCATTTGTAGGACATTTGTGCATGAATGCATAATTGTCGTTAGGATAATAATGACTCCAACTGCACTTGTCATAGATAATGGAAGCATTTTTCCTCTCGGTATCTCCTTCCTTGTCATAAGCCGCTATAAGGTCACGGGAAGGAGTAATCCACTTGGCCCAGGTATAGCTGTCATCCTTATTGTAATAGTTTCTATGGAACATCATCCATACCCAGTTTCCCTGATCACGGCTCCATGTCACTTCAAATATAGACTCTGTAGTATTTCTCTTGGCATCATTGTCATCATATGCCCAGAGGTCACCGTAGTTATCACAAAGTTTGAAGCCGTAAGCCTCGACCTGCTCGCAATACTTCTTTACCTGGCCCCAATCCCGCGCTGTCTTCTCCGCATACACCCTGGCCAAAAGACCGGCAGCAAAAGCCCTTGAAAGGAGATATTTGTTACCTCCGTCTGCTACATTAGGCTGAGGGCCATGCTCGCTCGCAAACTCAAGATCTTTTATAATCTGGGCATACACATCTTTTATAGGAGTGCGGGCAGGGAAATACTCGTCATAGACTTCCTCTATATTTTCAGAAGTGATCGCTGGAGGAATGGTAGTCACCATAGGAATATCCCCCCATAGACGTGACATAAAGAAAAGGTTGTATGCCCTCCAGCAAAGAGCCTCTGACTTCCACTCCTCATATTCTGCCTGGGTAAGACTCGGGTCAGACTCCTTAATACGGTCAATATTGCAGATAATCTGGTTGGCGTTACTTACCTGACCGAGGAAGTAATCCCAGTCACGGTCCACATTCTTGTTTTCACCATCCACATTATTTCCTTCAATGGCAGCTATTTCTCCTGTACTCGGACTTCCGCAATATGCATTGTCTGCACGGCACTCTGAATATACGAGCCAGTCGCTGAAACCTGCCTCCTGGATGTTTTTTACGTAAGAGTTGTAAATTGCATTCCTGAGGCCGAGCATATCCGCCCTTGTGGAATACTGCGTCTCAGACTCCTCTTCTACAGTCACGTTTCCTTCATTGTATGATGTCTCAGGATAAAGAGACAGGTCACACGATGAAAGGGCGAAAAGGACAACCGCTGAAATTATTAGTGTTATTTTTTTCATTTCAATCGCTTTTAACAAATTAGAAATCTACATTGACTCCAAATGTCACAGTCTTGACATTAGGATAAGTTCCCCAGTCTATACCCATACTGGTAGCACTTGTATATTGGCTCATTTCAGGGTCATAGCCCGAATAATTTGTGAATGTAACCATATTGTCAAGAGTGATATAAGGCTGTATTCTTGCGATATTTGCCTTTTTCAGCTTAGGATGGACAATGTCATACGAAAGGGTGATATTCTTGATTTTCAAGTAAGAACCGTCTTCAACCCACCTTGTTGATGCACGAAGGTTGTCAAGTTCTCCTCCCTTAGGAATATCCGTTACCTGTCCCGGAACCCTCCATCTGCGCAGAACATCCGTTATCTGGTTGGCACCATTGTACATACCGACCATTTCGATTCTGGATGCATTATAGATGTCATTTCCTATCGAACTTGTGATCAGGAAACTGAGTGACAGCCCTTTCCAGCTTAGTGTATTGGTCATACCGAAGGTGAAAAGAGGATTTGCATCACCGATATACTGCTTATCGCTGGCATTGATCTTACCGTCATTGTTGGTATCCTCATACTGCATCATACCAGTCTCAGGATCAACTCCGAGAGCTTTGTAGCCCCAGAACTTTGAAAGAGGCTGGCCAGGAGTCATTCTCACAACATACTCACTCAGAGCCTCAGATGTCTTTGTATAGTAATAGACCTGCTGAAGATCAAGCTTTTCAAGTTTATTCCTATTCATTGAAATATTGAAATCTGTAGTCCATCTGAAACCTTTGCGGTCAAAGTTAACAGAAGAAATGGCAAACTCAAGACCCCAGTTCGACATCTCACCCTCATTCCTGTAAATACTAGGATAAGGAGCAGGAAGAGGAACACTCATAAGAAGATTCTTGGTATATTTGTAATATCCGTCAAGGGTGAATGTCAGTTTGTTGTCCAGAACGGCAAAGTCAATTCCGACATTTGTCTGTGTAGTTGTCTCCCAAGTCAGGTCTCTGTTCCCTATATTTGACTTTGATCCTACTGTAGGAACACTGTCTGCAAATTCTGGTTTTGTCCAGTCATAATAGTTGGTATTGTACTGCTGTACCCACGCATAATCCGCAAGTCCTGCCTGATTACCTGACTGACCCCAGCCGGCGCGGATTTTCAAGTCGCTGAGCCAGCTGACATCTTTAAGCCAGGACTCTCCGGAAAGACGCCATGCAGCAGAAACTGACGGGAAGAATCCCCACTTATGCCCCGGAGCAAGCTTTGAAGAACCGTCAGCACGTATGTTTGCAGTTATGTAATAGCGGCTGTCAAAGTTGTATGAAACACGTGCAAGATAAGACATTATGGCCCACTTTGCATAGCCTTGTGACTGGCCTCTGAGTCCACCTTTGTTACCACCGTTAAGTCCGAAAATGGCGTTGTTCTGGTCAGGCGAGAAGTAATTTCTTGAGCCGCTCAGGTTTTCCCATCTCGAAGTTGTTGCTGATGTACCGGCCATTGCCTCGAAATTGTGCTTTCCTCCCCATGTATTGTTGTATGTAAGGATATTGTCATACACCATTCTCATATCGTCATTTCGTGTAGATGATGCTTCACCGTGCTGGGTACGGCCATGTGAAGTATGGATAGGGTCAAGGAAAGAATAGTCATGGACCCACCTGCGATCCATTGTTACTGTTGACTTGAAATGCAGATTCTTATGGAATTTGATTGTAGCATATCCGGTAAGAAGGAGCCTGTCAGTCTGTGTGTAATTATTCTCTGTTCTGGCAAGGTTTTCAGAAGGAGTAGTAAGGTTGGCTCCGTAGAATTCTGTCCAGTACCAGTCAGGATTGGTCTCGCTCCACGGTTTTGCATAAGTAGGAGTGTTGATTACAGAAAGTACTACTCCGGCTCTGTTGGAGCCTGCACCGGAAATGATTCCGTTACTCCTGTAAGAAGAGTAAGCTACATTGGCACCTACTGAAATCCATTTGAAGAGATCGGAATCCACACTGGCCTTTACATTATACCTTCTGCTGTAGGCAACATCCAGAATACCTTTTTCATTGGTGTAACCTCCTCCTATATAATAACGGAGCTTGTCATTGCCGTTTGATACTGAAATCTGGTAATTCTGGTTGATACCTGTCTGGAAAGCCTCCTTAAACCAGTCTGTTTCATCCTTAAGTCCATCAGGCAGAGTAGCTCCGCCAATTTCGTCCATAAGTTCCTTATACTGGGCTACATTAAGGACATCATATGTCTTTGCGACATTTGCCAGTCCTACATATGCACTGAAGTTGATCTGAGGTCCTTTGCTCACTTTACCCTGCTTGGTAGTAATGAGAACGACTCCGTTTGCAGCACGGGATCCGTAAATTGCTGCAGAAGATGCATCCTTAAGGATAGACATGCTCTCAATATCATTAGGAGAAAGATATGCAATCGCATAGTTTCCTTCTCCTACAGGAACTCCATCTACCACATAAAGAGGATCATTGCTTAAAGCAATGGAAGATGCTCCGCGGATTCTTACTGTCATACCTCCACCGGGAAGGCCGCTGGTCTGCTGAACCTGCACTCCGGCCACTTTTCCCTGAATGAAGCCTGATGCCTCAGACACAGGCCTGAGTTTCATATCTTCATTGGAGACAATGGATACAGCCGTCGTCAGATCCTGCTTTTTCACAGAACCGTAACCGATTGCTACTACAGCATCAAGTGCTATTGCCGATTCTTTGACGACTACATTTACGACACCTCTGCCATTTACAGGCTCTGTAACAGTGTCATAACCTAAAGAGTTGAATTCAAGAGAAGCCGAAGGGCTTGAAACTGCAATGGAATATTCTCCATTTTCATCGGTGATCACCCCATTGCCCGTACCTTGTTCGAGCACTGCCATTCCTATAACAGGAAGGCCGTTCTGATCTGTCACCGTACCTTTAACTGAATGTTGTTGGGCAAATGCTGCAATACTCAAAAACAGCATAAGCATAGTTAAACATTTCTTCATACAGATGATAAGATAATTAGTTAGCGTTACTTTTTACAAAAATACTCAAAGGAAAACTCCGATTTGCACAATATAGCCGCAAAGTCGGAAATAAGTGGATTAACAAGAGAGTGCAAAAGAAATAACTCATTGATTATAGAATACTTACAATTAACACCCTCCAGAAATAAAGTGGACTGGATATGTAGTCTGTAATGTATTCAGACTACATATCCACTGATATATTGTGCCTAAATACGAGATTTCCATCTGCTTTGTCCATAAAAAGTTTTCCCGTTGATACCCTAAAAGAGAGTCTGATACATGTGTTTAATATTTAAAAGGAAAATGATTCTTTTAATAATAAAGTCGAAGAAAAATTTGGAAAAAACATATAATTTACATAAAATTGTTGTTGGTTTCAACCGAACCAATAATAATATGGCTAAACTTATAATATAATGGCATTTAAAGGAATCATAGAAGTAGACACACAAAAATGCAAAGGATGCTCAGTGTGTGTAGTCAACTGTCCGACCAAAAGCATTCAGCTTTCAAAAATGGTCAACAGCAAGGGTTATCATTATGCCGAAATGGTGGGAGAAGGCTGCATAGGTTGTTCTAACTGTGCGACCGTTTGTCCTGATTCGGTTATCACTGTTTACAGAGTTAAATTATAGGAAGATATGGCAGAGAAGATTTTGATGAAAGGAAATGAAGCGATTGCCATATCGGCAATACGCAACGGTGTAGACGGATATTTCGGATATCCTATTACCCCACAGTCGGAAGTGATGGAAACGCTCATGAAAGAAAAGCCATGGGAGACTACAGGAATGGTTGTCCTTCAGGCAGAGAGCGAAACTTCGTCCATTAATATGGTCTATGGCGGAGCAAGTTGCGGCAAGAAGGTAATGACATCATCCAGCAGCCCAGGAGTCAGCCTTATGTGCGAAGGTATCAGCTACATCGCAGGAGCAGAACTTCCATGTGTCATCGTTGATGTGATGAGAGGTGGTCCTGGCCTTGGAACCATACAGCCGAGCCAGAGTGACTATAACCAGATAGTAAAAGGCGGCGGACACGGAGACTTCCATAATATAGTCATTGCACCTGCGTCCGCACAGGATATGTACGATTTCGTTGATTGGGGATTTGAGCTTGCTTTCAAACACCGTAACCCGGTTGTAATTCTTGCCGACGGCATCATCGGACAGATGATGGAAAAAGTCGAAATGCACGAAATGAAACCTCGCAGGACAGCTGAGGAAATAGCAAAGGTAGCACCTTGGGCAACTGTAGGCAAACCTGCCGGCAGAGAAAGAAACATAATCACATCACTTTCCCTTGATGCCGATATCCAGGAGAAATTCAACCGCAAGCTGAAAAACAAATATGACATCATAGAGGAAACTGAAGTGAAATTCAGCGAATACATGACAGAAGATGCAGAATATCTGTTCGTAGCATTCGGCTGTTCATCAAGAATTTGTGAAGCAGTTGTAGATGAGCTCAGAGCTGAGGGAATCAAGGCAAGACTTCTCCGTCCTATAACCCTCTATCCTTTCCCTGTAAAAGAAATAGCCAGACTTTCAAAGCAGGTAAAGAGCATGATGAGCATAGAATTGAATCTCGGACAGATGGTCGATGATGTAAGACTGGCAGTCAATGGAGCATGCCCTGTAGGATTCTATGGAAGACAGGGTGGCAACATCTTCACTCCTGAAGAGATATCGGAAGCATTCAGAAAATTCAACAATTTATAGGAAATCAAAATGAGTATCAGCATAGAAGATATCAAGAAGCCGGAAAACATAGTATACAAAAGACCGGCTCTGCTCACAGACAACGTGATGCACTATTGCCCCGGCTGTTCACACGGAACAGTTCACAAATTGGTAGCCGAGGTAATCGAAGAAATGGGCATCCAGGAACAGACCGTAGGTGTCTGCCCTGTAGGCTGTTCTGTATTTGCATACAACTATATTGACATTGACTGGCAGGAGGCCGCACATGGACGTGCGCCTGCATTGGCAACAGCTACAAAAAGGCTTTGTCCAGACAAGTATGTATTTACATATCAGGGAGACGGTGACCTTGCATCAATAGGTACAGCAGAAATCATCCACGCCTGCGCAAGAGGGGAAAATATCGTAGTAATATTCATTAACAACGGTATATACGGTATGACAGGAGGACAGATGGCTCCGACAACCCTTATCGGAATGAAGACTGCAACCACCCCTTACGGCCGTGACCCTAAGCTGAACGGTTTCCCGATGGTAATTGCCGATATGATTTCCCATCTTGACGGAACTGCATTTATTACAAGACAGTCCGTACATACTGCCCCTGCAGCAAAAAAGGCAAAAAATGCCATACGCAAAGCTTTCGAATACAGCCAGAAAGGTATAGGCCTCTCATTCGTTGAAATCGTAGCAACCTGTAACTCAGGATGGAAACTATCTCCTGTAGATGCCAACAAGTGGATGGTTGAGCACATGTTTGAAAAGTATCCTATCGGGGATATAAAAGATGTCCTTGCAAAATAATTTTTCCTACGAGATTATTACAAAAAAGAAACAAAAATTTGAAGTTTATTTTTTAGGAAGAATAAGGAAGACAAACGATGAGTGCCGCAGCATACATGAGTATGTGAGGACACGAAGATGTGATGTCTGACGAGATTATTACAAAAAAGAAACGAAAAAAAATGAAAGAAGAAATAATAATAGCAGGCTTCGGAGGACAAGGAGTACTTTCAATGGGAAAGATTCTTGCATACTCGGCCATTATGCAGGATATGGAAGTCACCTGGATGCCGTCATACGGCCCTGAAATGAGAGGCGGAACAGCAAATGTCTGCGTTATCATCAGCGATAAGAAGATAGGCTCCCCTATCGTGACTAAATATGATACTGCAATCATATTGAACCAGCAGTCTCTGGACAAATTCGAACAGGCTGTAAAACCTGGCGGACTTCTGCTGTATGACCCAAGCGGCATTACTCACCATCCGACAAGGACTGATATCAAGATCTGCAAGATAGATGCAATTGAAGTCGCAGCAAAACTCGGCAACTCAAAAGTATACAACATGGCAGTACTTGGAGCTTTCCTGAAAGTGAGACCTCTGGTCAGCATGGAAAATGTAGAAAAAGGACTCGCCAAATCCATACCTGCAAGGTACAGCGACCTTATCGCACTCAACAAATCCGCAATTGAAGAAGGAATGAAATCAGTTGAAATGTAATAATCTGCCCATAGGATAAATTTCAAACAGATTATACAGATTCATTTTTGATTTATTACAAAAAAGTACTATCTTCGCATTGTGAGTTTCGAAAAAACTGAATTGAATGCTTGAAAATATCAGAAAGGATATCGAGCGGCTGGTTGCCGCCTATGAGGCGGAAAACAGAAGACGGATATCACTGGAAGAGGAAGTCATGCAATATAAGGAAAAGGAAGAAACTTACAGGAAGCGGATCACAGAGTTAGAAAAACAGATAGATAACTTGAAACTTAAGAATGTATTCCTTACAGCTTCAGGTGACAATATAGAGGCGAAAGAACGAATTGAAAAACTGATACGGGACATTGACAGATGTATAGCATTGATGGAAAAGTGAAATGGAACGAATGATTACATTATCAGTACTTGGCAACACTTACCACTTCAATGTAAAATCACCTGAAGATGAAGAGAATTTCAGAAAAGCCGCAAAATCTCTTGAGTCAATGGCCAGGAAGATAAATGAAGACCGTCCTGGCACTACAGATGCGGAGACAGGCAGGATGCTTGCCCTTAATAAGGGGATAGAAGCGGAAAAACTAAAAAAGGAAATCAGAAGCCTGAATGAGAAAATAAACAGGCTCAATTCTGAAGCAGAAGGACTACACAAAGAACTTGACAGTTATCTTGATAATAATGTTTATAAAAATAGCCGTTAGTTACTTATTTTGCTGAAATCATCAAATTACATTAAGTAACCGAGTTTACTCGAATGGCAATGACGGACCTATTTTACCCTTAGGGGGATTCCGCAAATGCGGGACGGAGGATGTCAGAACTAATTTTTCGGAGCTCAAATCTTATTTATTATAAGATTTCCTGAAAATTTTAGCTAACGGCTTTTATCAAAATATTAATCTGACCGGTCAGCTTCCATGCTGATCGGTCATTTTTAATAATTAAACTATAATATGAGTATATTACTTTACATACTTACGGCGTTCCTCGGAGCGGCCATCGCCTTGGGAACATATATAACAGTCCGTAAAATGATGCTCAACGGAAGAAAGGAAGAGATCATCCAGAAAGCCGAACTTGAAGCAGAAAATCTGAAAAAGGAAAAAATCCTGCAGGCGAAAGAGAAGTTCATACAGTTGAAGAGCGAACATGAGCAATATATCAACGAAAAGAACAATCAGATCCGTGAAACTGAAAGCAGACTTAAACAGAAGGAAAACTCTCTGAATCAGCAGAATTCCGAACTCAACAGAAAAAACAAGGAGAACGATGCCATCAGAGAGAATCTCAAGAACCAGATGGAACTTGTCTCAAAAAAATCTGAGGAATACGACAGGCTCCATGCCAAAGCTATACAGCAGATTGAAGAAATCGCCGGAATGACAACTCAGGAAGCTAAGAACCAGCTTATGGAAAATATGAAGGCAGAAGCCCGTACCCAGGCTCTTTCATATATCAACGACGCAATGGACGAAGCCAGACTGACAGCCAATAAAGAGGCCAAAAGAATAATAATAAACACCATACAGCGTACTGCAACTGAAACTGCAATAGAAAATGCAGTCACAGTATTCAATATTGAAAGCGATGAAATCAAAGGACGCATTATAGGAAGGGAAGGAAGAAATATCCGCGCACTTGAAGCAGCTACAGGAGTGGAAATTGTTGTTGACGATACTCCTGAAGCAATCCTTCTGTCAGCCTTTGACCCTGTAAGAAGAGAAGTTGCAAGACTTGCGCTTCATCAGTTGGTGGTAGACGGACGTATCCATCCTGCCCGTATCGAAGAAGTCGTAGCAAAAGTACAGAAACAGCTTGAAGACGAGATTATGGAAACAGGTAAGAGGACCTGTATCGATCTGGGTATTCATGGCCTCCACATTGAACTTGTGAAACTTATCGGTCGCATGAAATACCGTTCTTCATACGGACAGAACTTGCTGCAGCACTCAAGGGAGGTGGCAAATATCTGTGCTACAATGGCATCAGAACTGGGTCTAAACCCTAAGCTTGCAAAACGTGCCGGACTCCTCCATGATATAGGAAAAGTTTCCGATGAGGATCCTGAACTTCCGCATGCAATACTCGGTATGAAACTGGCTGAAAAGTATAAGGAAAAGCCAGAGGTATGCAACGCTATCGGTGCCCACCACGAAGAAATTGAGATGACTTCCATTATCTCCCCTATCGTTATGGTAGGAGATGCCATTTCCGGAGCACGTCCAGGTGCACGAAGAGAGGTAATCGAGTCGTACATAAAGAGGCTTAAAGATATGGAAAATATCGCTCAGTCATATCCTGGCGTCACAAAGACTTATGCTATCCAAGCCGGAAGAGAGCTAAGGGTCATTGTAGGTGCTGACCAAGTAAGCGACAGCGATGCAGCGGCATTGTCAAGCGATATAGCAAAGAAAATACAGGAAGAAATGGTATATCCTGGACAGGTAAAAATCACTGTCATAAGAGAAACCAGATCTGTAGCATTTGCAAAATAAATAAACAATCCCGAGCAATGAAAATTCACAAAGTTCTGCTTGCATTGGCTGTTTTCATAACAGGGGCAATCCTCGCTCACGGACAGATTTCCGCAAGCCCGGAAAACACAGTATCCTGGAAAATAACACAGGAGCATCTGGAAAACGACTTGTATCGAATCCTATTCAAAGGAAAGATAGCTGACGGCTGGCACACATATTCAATTGACAGCAAAATGTATCCTACAGCTGTCGAATTCGATGCTGCCGAAGGATTCAACTTCGAAGGAGAGCTTTACGAAGTTTCCGAACCTACATTATCAGACGGAGACAAAGTATTTTATAAAGAAATTGCAATAGCACGAAACCTCCGTGTGACAGGAGAAGATATTACTGTCAAAGGAACTCTGACATGGATGGGATGCACTGATACCCAATGTTCAACACCTGCATACAAGGACTTTTCTGTCAATATCTCCTCAGATACTAAAGCTGCAGGTGCTGAAGATAAAACTGTACTATCTGAATCCAAAGAAGATGACGGATCGAAAGGATTCAGTTGGGCTCTCATTATAGAGGCGATTCTTTGGGGATTTGCAGCTCTGCTGACACCTTGTGTGTTCCCTATGGTTCCAATGACTGTTTCTTTCTTCATGAAAGGGTCTTCATCTCCTGCAGCAGGAAGGTTCAAGGCATCCATGTCCGGACTGTTCATTGTCCTGCTTTACACTGTGCCAATTTCAGTAATCATATTGATTACCTGGCTCGCCGGAGGAGATGCAGTAACTGCAGACATTTTCAACTGGCTTGCAACACATTGGTTCCCGAACTTGCTGTTCTTCATCGTGTTTATGGTTTTTGCAGCATCGTTCTTCGGAGCATTTGAAATAGTACTTCCGTCATCATTGGTAAACAAGAGTGACAAAGGAGCAGACAAAGGAGGCCTATTGGGAGTGTTCTTCATGGCGCTGACACTTGTGCTGGTATCATTCTCCTGTACAGGACCTATTGTAGGCACAGTGCTTATCAAATCTACAGAAGGAGAGTTCTGGTCACCGATGATTACCATGCTTGCATTCTCACTTGCATTCGCAGTTCCTTTCACCGTACTGGCGCTCTTCCCGTCTCTTCTGAAAAACCTTCCGAAGAGTGGTGGATGGCTGAATTCAGTCAAGGTGGTACTCGGATTTATCGAGGTGGCACTTGGATTCAAGTTTCTGAGTGTCGCAGACCAGACTTATCATTGGGGACTGCTCGACAGGGAAGTATATCTGGCTATATGGATTGTAGTATTCACACTACTCGGTCTGTACCTGCTTGGAAAGATAAGATTCGCACACGATGAGAAAGTAGAGCACGTATCAGTAAAAAGGCTTGCTCTTGCCATTGCTGCTTTTGCTTTTGTAGTATATATGATTCCCGGTATGTTCGGAGCTCCTTTGAAGGCTCTATCAGGATATCTTCCTCCAATCTCCACCCAGGATTTTGTACTTGGACAGGGAACAGCAAATACTGTACAGCTCCAGGGCACTGAAAAAGGCAGCAAGTCTGCGGAATACGGGCTGCACCTTCCACATGGACTTCAGGGATACTTTGATCTGGAAGAAGGAATGGAGGCTGCAAGGAAAGCTGGGAAACCACTGTTCGTTGATATAACAGGACACGGATGCGTAAACTGCCGCGAGATGGAATCAAGGGTATGGAGTGACCCGCAGGTACTTGAGATATTGAAGAATGAGTATATAATAGTCGCACTTTATACCGATGACAAACAGAAAGTGGCAAAGGAAGACTGGGTGACTACTCCATCCGGAGATATACTCAAGGAACTTGGCCGTATAAACTCCCATATAGCCCGCACCAGATTCGGAGTAAATGCTCAGCCAAACTATATCCTGATGGATGCAGACGGTAAACTTCTGGCACCAATACGAGGTTACGATCTCAGCATACCAGGTTTCGTAGAGTTTCTAAAGAGCGGATTGAGTAAATAAACCCAACGCAGAATTCCAAATAAAAAATACTGAAGCTATATCAAAGCTATCAGTCTTATATAAAAGTGAAGTCGACCCTTATGGATCGACTTTGCTTTTATATTCTGTACGAAAAAGGAACACTAGGTCAGATTCGCGCTGTTGAAGCAGCTGCATCAGAGGCAGCCTTGGCGAAATCATCTCCAGATGATGCAAAGAGTATTCCCCTTGAAGAGTTGATAAGAAGACCTCCCTTATCGTTTGCACCGTACTTGATGACCTCTTCAGCGGAACCACCCTGCGCTCCCACTCCTGGAACCAGCAGGAAATTGTCAGGACAGAAAGACCTTATTTCAGTAAGTTTATCTGCCTTTGTGGCTCCCACAACAAACATCATGTTATCTGGGGTGGATATTGACATCATCTCTTCCATAACAGCCTGATAGAGCGGTTTTCCGTCTTTCTGGGCATTCTGGAACTGATATGCGGAAGCATTTGAAGTCAGAGCCAGGACGATAGCCCATTTGTCCTTATATTCAAGGAAAGGAGTTACGCTATCTGCTCCCATATACGGAGCAATAGTCACTGCATCAAAATCCATTGCCTCAAAAAAAGCTTTGGCATACATTCTGGCAGTATTGCCTATATCTCCCCTCTTTGCATCAGCTATAAGGAAAATCTCCGGATAACGGCTTCTGATATAGTCCACTGTAGCTTCGAGGGCCTTAAGACCATCTGTTCCATAGCATTCATAAAAAGCAAGATTCGGCTTGTATGCCACACAGTGCGGTGCAGTTGCATCAATAATAGCCTTGTTGAACTCAAGGACACTGCGCGCCTTG
>CALADR010000296.1 GCA_937890845.1 uncultured Bacteroidales bacterium
TATAGGTAATAGTTTCATCAGCCTTGATTTTACCATTTGATGCTTCCTTATAAATGCTGTCACAAATATTGGCCGTCATATCAGTAATATCCGCCATACCCAAAGCTGAGCACTCGTCAATGGAAGCAAGAAAGCTTCGGAAGAAGAAGTCTTCCATACGGATAAATCGAAGAAGCGCATCTTCTGAGTGTACCCCATGTAATTTATATGAAAGCAGAAACTCTGAGTAATCGGCAAGTAAGTCTCTAATATTCCCGGTATATACAGGAATGCTATCCAATGAGGAAAAGAATACTGTTGCATGTCGCTTTAATGAGTCAAGTTCCTTATCCTGACCATAGATAGAAGTATGAAGTTTGACATATGCCACATCGCTTAGAGTAAAGTTGTCCGCAAGCTCCATCAACCTCGTGCGAATGGAATCCGTTATACTGTCAAACCTCATGGTCAGACCGGCATGAGCCGTAAACGAAGGGTCTTTCTGAATAAATTTGTAGACTGTGTCTGAGCATTCATACCACAGATTGATAAATGAGGCAAGTTGCTCGGCATTGCACGTTTCCTGTGATCTGACAGTCTTATAAAGATTATCGTATTCATTCAGAGCTTCATCAGAGGACTCAAAATCATATTTCTCATGATTGTTGCATGAGTAAAACAAGAGTACAGAGCATAAAAAAATCAAGTGAAAGATTAAACTCATTTGAGTATTTTTTCTTTCACTTGATTTACTTTCTTTCACTTGTTTTCCTGAACCTGCGTCAGACATACCAATCAAACCGCTACTACAGTGATTCTTACCGATTAAATTTCTATATATCATTGGCATAATTTTGTTTGTTATGTGGCAAATGTATAGATAAAATTCCACATTGTCAGTATAAAATATTCAGTTTATACTAATTTATATTTCATACTCATAATAGTATGGTTTATAATACATATCTATTGATAATAAGAAGTTGTTAAAAAAGAAGTCGATTATAAAATCTGTCATATCAGTATGATTACCAATATGAATATAATTTATACCTTTGCATCAGAGTCGTGTTCATTATACTCTTGGAGAATTATCATACTATATATTTTTCAAGACAAGATAAGACATCTATTTGATTATCAGTCAAAACCTTTATAATATGGCAAAGATAGGTTACATTATGGCAATATCCCAGTATGACAAACTGGAAGAAGACAGGGAGTGGATGAATAACTTCGGATGTATACGCATTGTAGAGGAGTGCGATGAGAACGAACGCAACAGGCCGCTTTGGAAGCAACTCATGGTTGCCCTGCAAAGGGGGGATGAACTTGTTATCCCCAAATTTTCAAATGCCATCCGTGGCAGTCGGGAACTGGCTACTTTCCTGGAATTTTGCCGGGTAAAAGCTATTCGCGTCATAAGCATACACGACCGGATTGATTCCAAGAACCAGCTTTTCCCTGAAACCAAGCCATCGGATGTGCTGGAAATGATGGGTGCCTTACCTGAAGAAGTACTTGCTTTGAGAAAGACTGCCGAGCATATGGTGAACCTGCAGGCGAAGATGATTGCATCATTACCGAAGGTTTCTTCCACAAAATTACAAAAGCTCGACAGAGAAAAGACAGTTATCAATCTGTATGCAGCCGGTCATCCTATAGATGAGATATGGAGAGCAAGCGGCTTCAAAAGCAGAAGTTCTGTGTTCCGTATTCTGAACAAGCATGGCATCAAACTCAATAGAGGAAACCATTCCGGACCTATCAAAAAGAAAAATGAAGAGGATACATCGAAAGATATGGATAAAAGCTGACTATAATGAAAAAGATACTTTTCCTTCACGGATTCTTTGCCACAGGAAGTTGTCCGATGGCAGTTGCTCTGAAAGAAGCATTTGAAAATCATGCCTCCGTCTTAACGCCAGACCTTCCGCTTCATCCCAAGGAGGCATTAAAACAGGTACGCTCAATCATTGAACAGGAATCGCCCGACCTGCTGCTGGGTAACAGCTGCGGATCTTTTCTTGCGCAGATGCTCGCCCCGATAGTCGGCATCCCGGCATTGCTTGGCAATCCGCACTTTGAGATGACGAAATTCTTGAAAGAAAGAATCGGTGAGCATCAGTACAAAGCCCCACGCAAGGACGGCAATCAGACGTTTATCATAGATGAAGCTTTAATCGAAGAGTTTGCCAAACTCGAAAAGATTCAGTTTGACTGCTGTAATCCGTATTACAGAGACCGTGTCTGGGGACTATTCGGCGAACAGGACAGACTGGCTCACTATGAGCCCATGTTCCTGGAGCATTACAACAATTCCCATCATTTCCCGGGTGCGCATACTCCCACAGAACAGGAAGTGAAGACCTGGTATGCGCCCTTGGCCATGAAGATGCTGATGGAGTTTCCTAAAAAAGAAGAAAGATATTTCCGTCATTTCAAGGGTGGTACCTATAAATATATCCATTCCGCTTTTGACAGTGAAACTCAGGAGCGGATGGTTGTATATCAGGCTCTCTATGGAGAGAAATCTTATTGGGTCAGACCGGAAAAGATGTTTTTCGAGACTATAGAAAGGGACGGAAGACGCTTTTCAAGGTTTACGGAAATAGACATCTGAGTGTTTAAGGTTTATCCGCATAGCAGCTATAACCGTAAGACTGCAACGAGTAAAGGAACAGAAGACCATCCCTGTGGCTCCTGTTCCTTTGTTCTTATCACTCAATTTCCGACGTAATGAAATCAATGTGGCCAGCAAATATATCATCGGCATCAATCTCATGTTCATTGCCCCGGTCGTTTTTCTCATCTCCTATGATGGTTATTCTTCCATCATTGCTAACCCTCACTGCAAGGATTACCACATCACAAGGCTCATCATAGTCATACGCTGCCACTATCGGGCAATCACCCTCAAAGTGCCATTCATAGCCATCGGCAACCTTCTCACCATATTGGCGAATTGCAGAAACGAGCTCTTCCTGTTCGCGATGCTTTACCTCCTGCACGCTATCATAGATTGAAAAATTCTTCAACCTGGTATCCCTTTGTTCATGTACCTCCTTGCCATTATCTTCATCTATGCCAAATTCATGAAACTGCACCGGAACATAATCTGCAGGAACTGCCATCCATGAAATGTTATTCAAGGAGTAGTCGTGCTCTACAAGGAAAAGTTCAACGTCCTCTCCAACCATATTCTCCGGAACGTTCAAAACATCGATGCGGACATTTGCGCAATCCACAACAATAATCTTCATAGCTGTCCAATTTTTAAGTTATACATTAGTTTTCATCATAAAGTCTTGACAAGAAAGACTGAAGTTCTTTATCCTTTACCTCTCTGAGGGCACAAGATTTGAAACTCCTATCCTGTTCTATCTTCAATAAGCCGAGTCCGTACTTACTCGCATCATAAGTGACATCGGCCATTTCAGATGCTGACATGTAGCCGTACTCTGTTTCATGTAGACCGACCACTATACCATATAGGGTGAAGTCATCTCCTTCGGGCTGTCCTTCCATAATATACCAACGGATATTGCCAAGGTGAAACACTGCGATGCAAAGCGCATCCTTTCCTTTTGCGTCCTGTGAATACAGGGGATAATCACTCAGAGCCTCTCTCAGTTCTGCGGTCATCAGACGATTGTTGAATTTTGTTGCTGTCATAATATGTGAATTATTTATTTCCCTTTTGTTACAACCTTTCAGCTGTGTGTCGGGAAGATTTTTCTGCATCAGAAGTTTGGAGAAGGCAAATAAGGCAAGAATGGCATGAAGAATACTCTTTAAGTGCCTGTCACTTAAAGGAAGATTGTTCACAAGACACGTCTTGCAGTTTGACAGATCCAAGATAACTTCGCTGAAAAATTTTCCTCTGACACGACAGCGGATGTGCTTAAAGGCAGACATATAACAGGTGAAAATCACTCCGGGACTGCATGTAAGAGTGAGATATGGGCTGTATATAACTGATAAGCAATAACAATATTAAGGAATTTTTGGAGGATTCTCGTTATCTTTGTATCGTTTTCCGGAAATATAATGAGTACAGAGCCATTACGACAATATATAGCCATAGATCTGAAATCATTCTATGCTTCAGTAGAATGTGTTGAACGGGGATTGGATCCACTCGACACATGCCTTGTCGTGGCTGATGCTTCACGAACGGAAAAGACCATCTGCCTGGCTGTTTCGCCGGCATTAAAGAAGTATGGTACCGGAGGTCGTCCTCGCTTATTCGAGGTGATTGAGAAAGTACGTGTGGCAAACAGGCAGCGAGGTAACAGTGGAAAATCCTACTCGAAGAAGGAGCTGGACAGCAATAAAAGTCTGGCCATAGACTATGTGGTGGCTCCTCCCCGCATGGCTCACTACATAGAATACAGTACAAGAATCTATGACATCTACCTGAAATA
>CALADR010000297.1 GCA_937890845.1 uncultured Bacteroidales bacterium
CCCCCCCTTCTATGCCTATAGAGGGAGTCAGAGCGGCCCAGGTAAGAGCATTGGCCTTAAGAGCAAGTTGCTGCGCGCCGGCTTTCTGGACATTAAGGCAGAATGCCAGTAATACAGACAAGACAGCGGCTGCAAATATTTGCCTGTTGAATTTTGTCTTCATTATCCCAATGTTGTTTCTACGGTTAAATCCTCAGGAGACACTCCCTTTGCCGTAAGTTTTACTTTATAGTTCTCTCCTGAAGCGAAATGTCTGCAGGATTAAGTATTTCAGATGCAATTGTTTCCGATACTCCATCTGCTTTTACTTTCACGAAAACGCGATAGCGCTCTGAAGGAGCTGCAAGCAACATTGCCTGGTTTGCAGAAGGTTTAAGTGAAATGGCATATCCAAGAGCCTTGTCTCCAGACATGGAATCTACATCATCTGTGAATGAAATACCCATTTCAGACTCGTTTTTATGTGCTACCGTCAGCTCAGCTTCTTTTCCTGAAAGCACTGATATTTCTTCTATCTCAACTTGTCCGGCTGCAATTTCAAAATCCAGTTTTACCAACTGATGCTTTAAGGTAAACACAGGTGAAATAGAGCGCAGTGCAGTAAAATGGCTGAATGACAATGCGACTGCCTCATATTTGTCGCTGCTGCCCAATCCGGACAATTGCGAAGCTGTAGGTACTGCCTTGGAAACCATCACATCTTCTTTTCCTGTAATGCTGAACTTCAATTTCACACAATCATCTTCCCTTATAACGTCTTTAAGTTCTGCGCCACCAAGATAGTATGCGAAAAAATCATAGGCATACCTGTGATTGTCCCCTGCCGGCCAATTGACACCCTTCCCTGACCATGCGGCATAAGGACTGCCAGTTTCAATCCTTGCAGCTTTTCCTGCAGGAAATCCGCCTTCTTTAACCGGTGAACCATCTATAAGGCATTCGTTTCTGTTTTCCTCTGACGTAGATTTGTATGAAACCTTGTCATTCTTTCTGAAGGCGTAGACATAAATGCTCTTGCCATTTATGTCCGAAATATCAGAAACACTTCCTTTTATAAAAGGATTGCCTACAGATATCCTGACCGGCAAAGTCAAAGTTGAAGAATTGCCGTCTTCAAAATTTCCCTTATAAGTATCATCTGCACATCCTCCGGCAAGCAAAACTGCAGCCAGCGCAGACCAAATGCTATTTTTCATTTTTTGCCTCCTTATAATGATTATCAGTCATCAGACTCCATGGCTCGACAGCATTGTCTCCTGCTACGATTTTTTCTCCATCTACTGTCAGTACAGTCCCTTTGTCAAGAAGTGCCGAATTCTCGTTAAGAGTGTATCCGCCACTGTTACTATCAAGGGTCATAAGTTCAAGACTGCGGATATAATACTTCATGTTTATTCCAGCATAAAGACGCTTTGATACTGAGCCGGATGATGCATCTACCGCCAGCCACAGGACTCCAGGTCCTGCAAGGTAAGAGTCAAATCCTTCGGAAAAGAGGCCGAGAGTCCTTACTTTGCCAGAATAAACCACAGCATTGCCTTCCGGGGAGCCTTCTTCCGGAGTCATTTTAAACGCCACCTTATACAAAGACCTGTCGCTGACTGTCCCTCTCATAAGGTTTACTGTGCGAGGCACTCCGGAAAGAACTGCAGTAACAGATTTTATCTCTGCTCCAGAAACTGCCTTTATCCTGACTTTTACGTCAAGTTCCAATGTAAGATCCTTCGGGCAAAAATCCAATCCGGTTTTCACGCTGTCCTGAGTTAAAGAAATCTCTGAGAATGAATGCCATAACGGCTCTGCAGATATAACTGGAACATATTCAGGACAGAGTTCGTCTCTCCCTATGCCAAACTCCGACTTGAAGTCTGAATAGGGCGGTATCTCTAACGAAGAACTAAGATATGTAAGAGGATAAGATCTGTCAGATTTAAATTTATCCAGACCTTCTGTCTTATAGGATGCAGCAGGTGCATTGAAAGCAAGGGCCAAATAATCGCCATTCCGAAGAAGTGTATCCAAAGGCTTGTCTTGTCCTGACAGTCTTCCTATACTGTCAACACCCCATACATAATGTATTTCGTTGCGCTTCCGGGCCATAAGAACAGACATCTTGCCCGGAATCTCCTCCGTCTTTTTTCCTGTCCAGTCAAAACTCAAGCTCACTGGTGTTTTCCCGAATCCTTCCGGAGCACCGTTACCTTCATCCACATAGGCATAATCCACACCTATGCAGGACACAGCTGCCAATGCAGCAGAAAAGGCCATACAGATAGATTCTGACCTCTTCAAAATATGATTCAATCTAAAATTACGCATAGATTTAATTTACTTGACATAAGCTTGAATGCTACGGTCAAAATCTCTGATTGACTTGCGCTCAAGCCTTTTGATTTTTTTTACAAGAGAAGTGTATTTGGACTTGCTGAAGCCATATCCGCCTATGTTTTCAGCTGTCTTGGCTGCTGTTTCCGCAGCAAATGCCGCAAATGCGTTCCTGCAAGCCTTGGCATCTGTCCTATACTGTTCTCTTTCCTTTATATCCAGACTATGTCCGAATTTTGATTTCATGTCAGAAAACGCTGCCTCTATATCGGATTCGGCAAGTAAAATCTGGTTTCTCAACGGATTATACTCAAGATATTTGGCCTTCACAGAAACAGGACGCCATGCAAAAGCCACTCTCAGTTCCGATACTACAGGAAATGGTGAAACATGCCATTTCTCAGATTCTGCAGAAACTTTTGCGAAGCTGTTATTCTCCCCATCCCTGTAATATCTGTCATATTCAGTCATCTGTACTCCAACAGAAAAGCCAAGATCCAAATCCAAAGCTCCTTTATTATATGTATAAACAGGCAATGCGTATCCGTAAGACACTCCAAGTCCTACTGCCCTGCCTTGTATCCCTTGATGCAGTTTGAAGGAATATTCCCCATAATTGACATAAGCTCCGAGATACTTGACAGACGGTTTCCTGTCGTTTCCTGAAAAATCCTTTTTCCGGAGGCTGCGGAAGTAATATCTGTACTCAGGTCTGACGTCCAAATAGTCAAATACAATACGCGTCGCATTACCTCTGGCTGTATTCCAATTATATTTGGCTGTAACTCCCAGCGTCGACCTATTGTACTTCGATGCTGACAAATCAAACTCTAAGCCGATATTAGGGATAGTCAGGACCCATTCAAGCACATTGGTCTTGAACGCCCATCTGTTTATAAACGGGGCTGACTGCTCCTGGCTTTCATTTTGCCGGACGTACTCCGGACGGATCTGCGCAGATGCAACACCGCAGACCATAAAGGAAATGGACAGTACGGCTATAGCACGGCCATATGTCGCTCTGTATCGTTTACTTGCTCTCATCAAAAAATATCCTTGCAAAATTTGGGCTGCAAAAATAGAAAAATTTTCAAAATTTGTATTTTATTTAACAAATTTTTGTTTCTTATAACAACACGTCAGGAATTATTATAGTTTACTTTTGCGTTTAACAAGACTTTTTTACGGAAGTTCCAAACGCTCTTTAGAAAATAAAGAATGAAAATAAGAGAAGATAAAGAGAAAAGCAATCTTACTGCCCCGGAATACATAAAAGTACATGGAGCGAGAGTCCACAATCTGAAAAACATAGATGTGGACATACCGTTGAACAAAATTGTAGGAATTGCAGGGATCTCCGGTTCAGGAAAGTCATCACTGGCTTTGGGCGTTCTGTACTCAGAAGGTTCCAGAAGATATCTTGAATCACTGTCTGCCTACACAAGAAGAAGAATGACGCAGGCTTCCAAAGCCGATGTCGATGAAGTACTTCATATACCGGCTGCCATAGCACTGCACCAGAGGCCCGGAATTTCTGGAATACGAAGCACATTCGGCACAGGAACAGAACTACTGAACAGTCTTAGACTCATTTATTCCAGACTTGCAAACCACCGATGCCCGAATGGACATTATCTGCAGCCTGATCTTAAAGTAGCTGCCGGAAAAGAACTTGAATGCCCTGTATGCGGAAGCAGGTTCTATGCCCCCTCAGCAGAAGAGCTGTCATTCAACAGCCAGGGAGCGTGTCCTGAATGTGATGGAACAGGCACTGTGCGAACGGTAGATGAAACAACTCTTGTTCCTGACGAGAGTCTCAGCATAGATAGCGGCGCCGTGGCCCCATGGAACACCCTAATGTGGTCTCTTATGGCCGATGTATGCCGTGAAATGGGTGTACGGACAGATATCCCGTTCAAG
>CALADR010000298.1 GCA_937890845.1 uncultured Bacteroidales bacterium
TGTTGAAAAACAGCCTGAATGGGTTACTTTGAGTCAGACTTCCGGAGTCGGGAAAACGGATCTGACACTTACATTCAGCCGTATGCCGCAAGGAAACGGTACGCGGGAGGGTGAAGTTGTATTTGCTCTTAAAGACAAGGATGTCAGAATAAGGTGCAATGTTGCCCAGTATGATTATAAGTATGAAGAGGATGACTTCATTACTTTGCAGAAAGCTTCAAGAGGAGATGGAGTGAACATTGTCCTGCTTGGTGACGGGTACAGTGCTGAAGAGGTAAGTAAAGGGAAACTTGCCGGAAATCTTGAGGAAGCCTATCTGCATTTCTTCGATATAGAGCCATATCGGACATACAAGGACTATTTCAACGTATATATGGCGGTCTCTGTTTCTGAAGAGTCCGGTATAGGTGGGGTCAACACATTTGTTGACAATAAGTTCAATACTTGTATGAAGGAAGACCATAACCTGGGAGGAAGGAATGGTGAGAGTGATTACAAGTACATAACCGGCTATATTTGCGGACATTCTGAATTGACTTCCGGAGATCTGGACAAGGCTTTGGTCATAATGGTATTAAATACGGAAGATTACGGCAGTGTAAGCTATATATGGGATAATGGTTTTGCAATATCGTATTGTCCGGTAAGTAATTACAGCTATCCGTATGATTTCCGGGGAGTAATACAGCACGAGGCGGGCGGACACGGTTTCGGCAAACTTGGAGATGAGTCCGCGACTCACAACACCTTTATCAATGACTGTCACTGTACCTGCTGCGGGCATACTGCCGCTTTTAATGCAGCCAAGTCAAAAGGATGGTATGATAACTTGTCCCTTTCAGGTAAAATGAGCAGCGTTCCGTGGAGTCATTTGTTCGGAGTAGAAAAATACAAGGCATTTATTGATATGTATGAAGGAGGGTTTATGCATAGTCATGGTGTCTATAGGTCAGAAAAGAACAGTTGTATGAACAACTGTATACCATATTACAGTACGATAAGCAGGGAGTCGATAGTAAAAAGGATAAAGTCTATAGCCGGAGAAAAATTTTCATTTGATGATTTCGTTGCAAATGACAAGACAGATGTTTCGAGGTCATCCTTGTCAGCAGGACTGCCATTGGAGACTCTGAATAAAGTACGCGCCGGACATAGCGGTCCTGTTCTTATGGGAAGTATTAGGGGCAGATAGTTATAATGACAGTTCCGGTAATGTGTCCCGATTATTATGAACTAAAATGAACTTGAATACAGTGGAAGTAAGATGTATCTTTGCAAAAATATTGAAAATCAGTATGAAAAAACAACTATTCCTATTGGCTTTTCTCTCAGTTATTCTGTCAGGTTGCAGCAAATTTGTTGATAATTTGACAAATTCAGAGCATCCTGATGATTTGACAGGCGGTACAGATAGTATTCCTATCAAGATATCTACATTGCTTTGGACAAAGGTAAGTGACGGAAACTATGAAACCGGAGACAAAGTAGGTATTTATACGGTAAACTGGTCAGACGGAACTTCAGGAAGTCTGGAGCAGTCTGGCAATCATCTGGACAATATGGCATTTTCGTTTGACGGTACAGAGTGGATGTCGGAAAAAGAGGCTTATTGGAAAGACGACACTACGCCGGCTGATTTCTATTGCTACTATCCTTATATGTCTGGACTTCAGGATATACATTCTGTAGCTTTTTCAGTGAAGAAGGATCAGAGCAGCAGGGAAGATTACTATGCCAGCGAATTTCTATACGGACTGACTCGCGGTGCGAAACCGTCGAACCAGGCTGTGAGTATTACTACCAAGCATACTATGAGCAATCTGCTGATTTATCTCAAGCCTGGTAAGGGATATACAGAGGAGACTCTTGCAGCTGAGAAAATCGATATAACGATTACAGGAGTAAAGACATCTGCTACTATTGATCTGGCTACCGGAGTGGCTACACCTGCCGGAGAGCCTGGAAATATGGTGCCTCATAAGGAAAACGGGTATTGGAGAGCCTTGGTTGTCCCACAGGAAATCATAGAGGGAAGACTCTTGAAAGTAAAGGTAGGTAACAATACATATGAGTTGAATCAGACTGTCACTTTCCTTTCAAACCATCAGCATAAATGTACCTTGACTGTCAATAGGATAGGGGAAGGCGTAAATATAGGAATAGGCGGTTGGGAGACCGACGATACAGATTATGGAGGAGTCCTTGAATAACCGGTAACAATATAAAGGCAGCGTATTATGAATACACGGATATATGCAGGCGCTTTGATGGCTTTTATGGCAGTATCATGCGCACTTGATGAAAAGACTTTCGATTCACAGGAGGTGGAATCCGGAAAAAGGCCTATAGTCATTTCAGGCTCTATCAGTCAGGAATACAAGACAAGGGCAAATGACGAGGGCTTTTGTGATAAAGATATAGTGGGAATCTATATAGTTGATTTCGAGGGAGATCAGCCTGGCGCTTTGCAGGACAAGGGAAACCGTGCCGATAATCTTATGTTTACTTTTGACGAGGCGTCCTATAAATGGAATCCTGCATACGATATTTACTGGAAAGACGACAAGACCCATATAGATATTTACGGATATTATCCTTACGGCAGTCCTGAAGATGTGAAAAAATATGCTTTCGAAGTGGTAAACTCGGAGGTTACGAAGCCAGTGACTTCCTTTGGGGAAAGGCTCCGGACAATGCCCCGACAGCTTCTGTCATAAGGCTCGGGTTTAACCACAGGATGGCAGGTATAAGGGTCAGTCTCGCAAAAGGATTCGGTTTTTCCGATGAAGAATGGAGTGCCGCGCAGAAACAGGTGGTAATATTGAATACAGTACGCAAGTCTTTCATTGATCTTACGACCGGAGATGTCACTGCTGACGGACCAGTTCCTGAAACGGGAATCATTCCATATAAGAAAGGAGATGAATACAGGGGAGTAGTAGTTCCCCAGACAATCGGTGCAGGGGCAAAACTTTTGAGTGTAACAGTTGACGGAGAGTCTTATTTTCTGAAAAAGTCAGAGGATTTTGTATATAAGCCTTCCAAACTGCATAA
>CALADR010000299.1 GCA_937890845.1 uncultured Bacteroidales bacterium
AAAGTTCTTTCAGTATCCTGGATTTCATCTCGTCCGTAGCCTTGTTGGTAAAGGTAACGGCCAGAATGTGCCTGTATGCGTATTTGTCCTGCTTCTTGAAGAGAAGTGTTATATATTTTCTGGCAAGGTTGAACGTTTTTCCAGAACCTGCCGATGCTTTCATTATTTCCACCATACCAAAACCTCCTTTACCTGCCGCAAATTACCTTGAAATCACAATAGCCGCATACGTCTGTATCCGCCGTCCTCCTGAAAGGGACATCCGGATTTCCGATTTCTGCAAGCAGTTCTTCAAGCCCTTCCATCATCCTGTCATAAAACAGAAGCCCCATCTGCTCCGAGGCAGGCATTTCCTTAAACATGGACGCTGTAGAATATACGGAATCAAACACTTTCTTCCCTTCTGACAAACCTTTCTGTTTCAGAAACATATCATATATAAAAAGCTGAAATGCAATCTTCGGGTTCTTTGAAAACGGAAAGTCTCCGTATAGTGTATCTGCTATTTTTCCAGCATTTTCATCCGTCACCGCAATATCCTCCGGAAGTACCTTTCCTGTCTTGTAATCCACCACGCGTATTTCATCCTCCGCAAAGGAATCTATCCGGTCAACATATCCCTTGAACTTGAAACCGCCCACGTCTGCAAACATTTTTTTCTCAAGTCCCACGACTCTGAATGCATCTGTCCCGCGCTCTTCAAGATGCTCGAGGTCACGCTGCAGTGTCTTGAGTACATACCTGACTATCACATCACCTGTCACAAGGTTTCTTCCGGACACCTCCTTGTCTTTCAGTTCCTTAGTCATCAGAGCCCAGACCTTGGCCTTGATTTCAGGCACCCTTTCTGCCCAGTTTTCAATATACTGCCGGCTGACTTTTTCCATAGGCCTGATTCTGCGGCCTTCAGGAGTGTCAAGATCCACATCTGGAGACATCGCCGCTTCTCCGGTATAAAGAGACTGCATAACACCATGATATACAGTGCCTATCATAGCAGCATCCATAGATTCCGCCACTTCGTCTTCGGAAGAAAGTCCCAAAACTGACGAATAATAGAATTTGGCAGGACAGGCTATATAATTCTGCACAGATGAAGCCGACAAGTATTTTTCTTTAATCAGAGCCACATCTTCCGGGGTTTTAGTTATTTCAGACTCCTGGGAGACAGTACTGAAACGTGCGTCTGCAGCATATCTTTTCAGAGGAATCCTGAAATGATACTCCAACTGCTTTATATAACGGCTCTCTTCCCCGGACTTCATCCCCTCTGTCCTGGAGTCATATATCATCCAGACATTTTCCGCACGTGAAACCATTCGGTAAAAATAGTATGCCCATACTGCATCCTGATACTCGTATGTAGGTAGTCCGAATCCTTTTCTCAACTCAGGCGGAATAAATGACGAACTCACACTGCGGCGCGGAAACACGCCTTCGTTGGCAGAAAGTAGAATAACATTGCGGAAATCAAGGGCACGGGTCTCAAGCGGCCCCATAATCTGCAGTCCATTGAGAGGTTCGCCTTTGAAAGGTACTGACACAGACCCGAGCAGCTGGTCCAATATACGGATATAAGTAGCTGGCAAGACAGCCAGTTCAATTGACTTAAGACGGTTGACGCACCTGTAATATTCCTTGGCGAACTCAAGCTCTACAGCCATATCAGGATCGTCCGCAAGCAAAGGAGCTATATAACTTATCACTTCTGCCTGATATGAAGCTATTCCGGCAATCTGCCCGGCATCCGCCTGCTTCTGGTCCGTTATTACTCTCCTGAAAACTATATCGAAAAGGCCGGAGCCGGAAAGGTCTGACAGAGGGATATAGAGTTTTGCACCTTTCTTTACAGACTTCGCCTTTTCAAGCTCTTCTTCTCCCATAACTTTCCTGAAAATACTTCCTGAAAAGAGGGACCAGACCTGCTTGTAATAGAAAGACACACCTTCGGGCCTTATCCTCGCATGAATCTGCATTGAAGCCAGCTCGGACATCATACTGTAAAATGCACTGCCTGTCATTGGATAACCCATTGTAACATTGACAGATGAAATCTCCGGAGGAAGAGTGTTCAGAAGAGGCATAAGCAACGACTCGTCCGGCAGGACAATAGCATTTTCAAGTGAGCCGGCTTCTGACAGACAAGTCTCTCCTTTCTGCCGGGCAATATTCCCGAGAACATACGGAACAAGTTTGACCTGCCCCACTGCTGACGGGACGCTTGCTACATTAAAAGAAGGTATGCCAAGTCCTTCCGGGTCACACTCAAAAGCCTGGGGAAACTCTTTCACATTGGAACTCATGAAGAAAGAAGACTTGTTGTCCCTGTCCTGAATCATTTCTCCGGAATAATCCCAGCAAAATTCGGCTACCCCGCAGTCCCTCATCTTCCTCAACAGAAATTTCTCACATTCGTTTAATGCGTTAAGCCCGACAAAGACAAACCTTTTACTGTCTCCGAACACGCCTGAAAGAACTTCCTGGACTGAGTTTTCCTCTATTTTCCCGACCAGTCCCCTGTAAACCATACCTTCATAAGCCAACCCCTTTTCTCTCAGGTTATTTCCGAAATCCACATAAAGCCGGTACAATATATTCCAGATCTGAAGAAAGCGTCCTTTGACATCAGGGTTGTCCGACCCCAAATCCACTGTAAGACGTCCGCTGCGGTCATTGAAATGACTTACAAATCCTTCTATTGCCTTTCTCTGCACATCTGTAAGATATTCAAAAGTATCCTGCATAGCCTTGAAGTCGGATACATTTGCAAACAGGCCGGCAGGGTCAGCCAGATATTTGTCCACGTCATTGAAATCTGCAAGTATGATATCACCCCAGAAAATAAATTCATCAAGACTTTCCGCCTTGGGATACAGTTCTTTATAACATCTGTAAAGTTCAATCAGCAGTGTCAGTCTGTCTGAACTCCCGGAGCCGTAAAGTTTGCTGAAAAAATCATTGACAGTAAACATATCAGGTACTGCAATCGGAGATACGACTCCATTTCCGGCACTTTCAGTCAGAACTTCAGAAAGATATTTCCTGAAAAATAC
>CALADR010000300.1 GCA_937890845.1 uncultured Bacteroidales bacterium
GCACTCTGTTTGACTTTTGCTGCAAAGTTTCCGTTTGCCTTGATGCTTCTTATATTCGAACATCCTGTAAAAGCCCCTATGCCTATTGACTCCAACCCATGGCCGAAAACCAAACCTTCCAAAGATTCACAATATGCAAAAGAATAGTTACCAATTACTCTTACATTTGAAGGAAATACAAGATTCCCTGTAAAACCTTGATTCATATAAAAAGCTGATTCTCCTATATAATTAAGTGTTTCAGGCAAATACAGAACTCCTGAAAACTTATTGCCATAAAACGCATTCGTTCCGATGCTCTGCAACTTGTCAGGCAAAACCAGTTCTCCTCTGAAACTGCAGTTTGAAAATGCCCTGTCCCTTATTGACTCAATACCATCATGAAGTTTAAGAGTCCCGTCAAAACCACAATCACTGAAAACTTCTGCTTCTATCACCTTCAAGCCCTGCGGTATCTCCAGTTCGCCAGTAAGTCCCTGACAGGTGCAAAAAGCTCCGAGCCCCAAAACTTTCAATTCTGCGGGAAGTTTGAGATTCCCGTACATATTTGTACACCTGAAAAATGCAGTTCTCCCTATACTCTCCAACCCTTCCGGTAACTTGAGCTCACAGCTAAAGCCGCAATCATAAAAAGCTGCAAAACCAATCTTTTTCAAAGTTGACGGCAGGAACAGTTCCCCGTCCAGCATACTGTCGTACAAGAAAGCCTGATCCCCGATATATTCAACACCTTCAGGAATTATAATTGATCCTGTAAGATTTTCGCAATGCAAGAACGCATTGTCACCTATCTTTCTCAATCTGTCTGGAAACACTATTCCAGACAAAGATTTATTGTATGCAAAAGACTGCTGCGGTATCTCATCATTCTCATTGGGAAGATAATATTGCGTGTCTACACCTTCCAACACTCCATACTCTCCTTTCTCAATTACAGCCTCTTTCAGATTCAGCGCAGACAAAGACGGCATCATAAAATTCATGATGGCGAAATCACGGCTGTTAATCCTGCCCGTAACTTTCAAATTCTTTACATTTGCAATATTCTTTCCTGATTCTGAAATACACCTGTCAAGTGTCCCAGGTTCCTTTACATCCACTATGACATACTCCCTGGCAGCCGCATCATGCGAAATCTTGTCGTTTTCCCAGGCTGTTATACTCTCTGCTGACAACACAAAATCAAGTCCTTCTTCAGGAGACCGCTTGTTTACAGTTATTGTAAAATTGTGCATTTTGGAAGGAGTATAGACAAAGTCTTCATTCTTTTTGAGAAAATACGATTCTCCTTCTACTGTCACGCTTATAAGATTCTTTCCTGCTCCTACAGTCTGTGGAACGACAATTCCACGATACTCCGTACCGTCCTTATAAGGTATTATCCCTGAACCTGACGCATAGCCATATGGCTTCACGACTCCGGTTCTGAGATCAATGAGTGATTTTCTCGCCGTATTAAGTATTACCACTTCTTTCTGCGCTGCCTCCCATTCGCTTTCAGAGAACCCGAATCCTCTGTTAAGGTTTATCCTGACACAAGCCATCTTGTGCTTGAATCCAAGGCGGATAACGGATGAAGTAGGAGCAATACCGGAAGATTTTCCCCAAAGAAAATCACTGGCCTCATAACCTCCCGGCATTCCGTTTTCCGATTCCTTGCGCTGGTCTTTCTCCACTTCAAACGGATATTCCGATACTATCTGAGGTTCTCCATAAGGATAATATCCG
>CALADR010000301.1 GCA_937890845.1 uncultured Bacteroidales bacterium
TACCTACCTCTCCGGACGATCCTACAGGAACATGGAATGCATGGTTTAAGATAGGAGGTAGTTCTTTTCATAAGGCCCTTATGATAGAAACGATAAAGCCCAACAGGCTGAAAATGAAACTTGATACCGGAGATGATATTCTTCAGGGAGGAGAAACTGCGCACTTCGGACTGAAAGCAGAGTGGCTTTCCGGTCCTGTGGCGTCAGGTCTGAAAAGTTCTGTGGAGATGACCCTTATCAGTGCAGGGAAGAGTTTTAAGGGATATGACGGATTTGTATTTACAGATCCTGCCGGTAGTGATCTGAAGGGAGTATCGTCAGTCCTTTTTGAAAAGAATCTCGACAGTCGCGGCCAGTTAAGGGAGTATGTCAGTCTTCCTGAGTATAAAGGGGCACCAGGTATGATGCGTGCCAATCTGGTTACACACATAGAGGAGCCTGGAGGAGATGAGAGTATAACTTCGACATCTGTCCTGTACTCTCCTTACAAGGCCTATGTCGGAATCAGCGAACCGGAAAATCCCGATTTTATGGAGACTGACAAGACCCATATTTTCAGGACAGTCGTTCTGGACCGGAACGGGAAGCCTCTTGAAGGGCGCTGTCTGGAGTATAGGATATACAAGATGGAATGGAGCTGGTGGTGGGAAAACGATCCGGAGAAAATCAGGTCGTATGTGAACAGTACTGCTGCTAAAATCCATAGCTCGGGAAAAATTGTTTCAGGGCTTTCACCGGTGGATATACCTTTCAGGGTGGATTATCCGGAATGGGGACGCTATCTGGTATATGTCAGGGATATTGAAGGAGGACATTCTGCAGGACTTACAGTTCTGGCAGATTGGCCTTCGTATATGGGACGTTCACGCAAAACTGACCCTGCTGCCGTGACGATACTTTCGTTCTCTACGGACAAGAAAGAATATGTTCCAGGGGAGAAGGCTACTGTCTTTATCCCTGCTGCAAAGGATGCGCAGGCATTGGTATCCTTGGAAAACGGAAGTAAGGTAATATCAACAGAATGGGTCAGGACATCCGAATCTGCTGATACACCTTATACATTTACTGTGACAGAAGAAATGAGTCCTAATTTCTATGTTCATGTCACGCTTCTGCAGAAATACGGCAATACATCCAATGACTTGCCTGTGAGGATGTACGGTGTTGTGCCTGTTATGGTAAGAAATGAAGCTTCGCATCTGTATCCGCAGATCAGGATGCCTGATATGGTCAGGCCTTTGGAGGATTTCAATATAAAGGTCAGTGAGAAAAATGGAAGGAAAATGTCATATACCCTGGCAATTGTCGATGAGGGACTTTTGGATCTGACGGCCTTCAGGACGCCGGACCCTTGGACGGCAATGAATGAGAGAGAGGCACTTGGGGTAAAGACCTGGGATATTTATGACAATGTGGCCGGAGCCGGCGCCGGTGAGTTTTCCGCAATGCTCAGCATCGGCGGAGACCGTACGATTGACAGGAATGCAAGGCAGGACAACCGTTTCAATCCTATAGTGCGTTATCTCGGGCCTTATACTTTTACCGGAAAGGAAAATGTTCACAGGGTAAGGCTACCTATGTATGCAGGGTCTGTAAGAGTGATGCTTGTGGCTGGCAATGGCGGAGCTTACGGCAATGCAGAAAAGACTGTTCCTGTGCGTTCTCCGCTCATGGTCCTTCCTACACTTCCTCCTGCTGTCGGCCCCGGTGAGAAAGTGACTCTTCCGGTCAATGTATTTGCCATGGAAGATGGTGTGGACGAGGTATCTGTCTCAGTCATAGTCAAAGGAGCAGCTAAAACAGTATCAGGGGCTTCGCAGAAAATAAGTTTTGCCGGAAAAGGAGACAAACTTGTAAAATATGTGCTTGAAGCATTGGATGAGGAAGGAGTCGCTGAAGTGACGGTTTCCGCTTCCGGCGGAGGATATAAAGCTGAAGAAACTTTATACCTTCCTGTAAGAAACCCTAATCTTCCGTCTACTGTATCGCAGTATGCAGTGATAGAAAGCGGCAAGAGTGCAGAGTTTGATTATACTCCGTTTGAAAAACAGGGAAAATCAGGTGTCAGTCTGAGTTTGTCCGGATTCCCTACATTTGATATTGACGGTTGTTTTAATTACATGGCCGGATATCAGTATAATTGCACAGAGCAGATAGCTGCCAGGGGAATCGCGTTGCTTTCGTTGAGGCCGTTGCTGGATAAAGAACAGTCGCTTAAGGCCGACAAACTGATTCCTGAACTGCTGTCATCACTGTATGCCAGACAGTTGCCAGACGGTGGGTTTGCGTATTGGCCGGGAAACACTTCTGCTGAAGAGTGGGTTACTTCTATGGCAGGCCAATTCATTCAGACGGCCGCAGTCTCCGGATATACGGTCAATAAAGGGGTGTTTTCAGCCTGGCTCAATTTCCAGAAACGCTGTGTCAGGAATTACCGGTCTTCTGCCGGTAGTGAATATTACAGTCTTGTCCAGGCGTACAGACTATACACATTGGCATTGGCCTCGTCTCCTGAGACAGGGGCGATGAACCGTCTGAAAGAAGATTCAGGTATTGGAACTCAGGCTTCCTGGCGTCTTGCAGCGGCTTATGCCGTAGCCGGTAAGAAAAATGTTGCATCTGATATGATAGCCAGTCTTGCCACAGGTGCCGTGGAGCATCAGGATTCTGGTATGATGTACGCTACTCCACTGAGAGACAAGGCAATGATTCTAGAGACTATGGTTTTGTCTGGTGATATCCGGGGAGCTGTGCGACTGGCTTCGGATGTTGCCGGAGAACTCTCGTCAGGATGTGGTATGACCACGCAGACAGTAGCGTTTTCAGCTGTCGCATTGGGCAGGCTGGCAGAAAAGATTAATACTGGAATTATAGAAGCCAGGGTCTTGCAGAAGCCTGTAACTGCCGGAGAAGGCAGGAGAAAAGAGGTCTCTGAGGACGTAAAGAGTGTGGGACCGGTATATGAAAACGAACTGGATCCTGCTTATGGCAAAGTAAGTGTAGAAAACAAATCAGATGGCCATTTGTATGCGGTATTGTCAGTGACGCGGACCGAGCCTTTCGGCAAGCCTGTCCCTGCGCGGTCATCAGGACTGGAATTGGCAGTGTCATGGACAGACTTGAATGGAAACCCTGTAGATCCTAGCCGTTTGGTACAGGGAACAGACTTTATGGCGACAGTAAGGGTGATAAACCGGTCAGCTGCAAAGGATTACGGAAATCTGGCTCTGGATTTTCCTGTGGCTTCCGGATGGGAAATATTCAATGAGAGAGTTTTCGCTGCAGAGTCCGGGGTGTCAGATTCACCTTATGAATATAAGGATATCAGGGATGGCAGGGTCATTTATTATTTCTCTCTTCCTGCTGGGACTGTCAGGGCTTATCGAGTGAGGTTGCGGGCAGCTTACGAGGGTGAGTTCGTGCTTCCTTCAGCTGAGTGCTCTGACATGTATGACCCTTCTGTATTTGCCGGAACCGGAGTAGGAGGAAAAGTCGTTGTCTATGAATAGAATATCCGGTGCTGCAGGTGAAAAGACAGGTTGGAATAATCAGGAGACATCCGTTTGCAGCTGGTGCAGTTCTGATAGTGGCTGCAGCGGTGATATCTTATGTATTTTGTCTGCCGAGGGACATATTTGCCGGGACAGTCTATTCTTCTGTCATTGAAGACAGGAGCGGAGAGCTGCTTAATGCCAAGGTGGCCTCGGACGGGCAATGGCGTTTCCCTCCATCGGATTCTGTTCCTGAAAAATTCAAGACGGCAATCATTGAATTTGAGGACAGATGGTTTCGGTTCCATCCCGGTGTAAATCCTGTTTCACTAGTGAAAGCTGCATTCCGGAATGTTTCGGAAGGCAGGGTAGTGAGCGGGGGCAGTACACTTACTATGCAGGTCATACGGCTTTACTGCCAGAAAGAACGTACTGTATGGCAGAAACTGATAGAATGTATCCTTGCCACTAGACTTGAAATAAGATACAGCAAGGACAGGATTCTTGCATTGTATGCTGCCCATGCCCCGTTCGGAGGCAATGTAGTGGGTCTGGAAGCCGCATCGTGGAGATATTTCGGCAAGCCGTCCGGTGAACTGTCATGGGGAGAAGCAGCCACACTTGCCGTGCTTCCTAATTCTCCTTCTGTGATACATCCCGGAAAAAACAGGGATCTTCTCAGGAAAAAGAGAAACAGGCTTCTGCAAAAGCTTTTCGACAGGGGATATATGGATTCCACGGAGTTTGAACTGGCCTGTGACGAGCCGCTACCGGAGAAGCCCCTTCCGCTTCCGCAGTATGCTGCCCATCTCAGCGGGAATGGAGTATTGAGAACTACAGTTGATATTGATTTGCAGAAACGGACAGAGTCTCTTCTGGACAGGTGGCACAGGGAGTTTGCCGGAAAAGGAATCAATGATCTGGCTGCAGTGGTTATTGATGTCCGTACTTCGGAGGTACTGGCCTATTGCGGAAATGTCGGCTTTGGATCCGGGCGTTACGGCAGCCAGGTAGATGTGGTGCGGGCTCCGAGAAGTACAGGAAGTATATTGAAACCGTTTCTGTATTGTGCCATGCTTCAGGAGGGCAGCATCCTTCCTTATACGCTTCTTCCGGACCTGCCTTTGAATATCAACGGTTTCTCTCCGCAGAACTATGATCTGCGCTTCTATGGAGCGGTTCCTGCTGCAGACGCCCTTGCGCGGTCACTGAATGTCCCGGCGGTCCACGAACTCCGGGACTATGGAGTACCCAGGTTCAAGGATCTTCTGGTGCAGGCCGGCATGACCACTCTTGTCAGGGATGCCGGGGATTACGGACTGTCCCTGATTCTCGGCGGTGCTGAAGGCTGTCTCGGAGAAATAACTGCCGCCTATGCTGCAATGGCCGGAATCCTCGAGTATGGAGACTCTGCTGATTACGGAGATTTTCCTTTGAAGGACAGGGTCGCTTTGTGGTGGACAATGGATGCGCTGAAAGAGGTGAACAGACCTGATGAGATGGACTGGCGGCTGATAAGTTCTGTAAGGAAGGTAGCCTGGAAGACCGGTACGAGCTACGGATTCAGGGATGCCTGGGCTGTAGGGGTTACACCTGAGTATGCTGTAGGCGTCTGGGCAGGCAATGCTTCTGGAGAGGGAGTGCCCGGACTGACGGGAGCGACTGCGGCCGGTCCTGTAATGTTCAGCATTTTCAATATGCTTTCTGTGACGGACTGGTTTGATTTTCCATATGATGCATATTATGTCGAGGCAGAGGTGTGCCGGTCTTCCGGGCATCTGAAAGGGCAGTTCTGTGATGTCTGCGATACGCTGAGACTCCCTCCTGCCGCACTGAGAAGCGAGGCGTGTCCTTATCACAGGCGTATCCTTGTTTCTCATGATGGAAAATTCAGGGCGGGGGCAGGAGAGCCAGGCGCTGTGGCAAGGAGTGTTTTTCGTCTGCCTCCGGCAATGGAGTGGTATTACCGCAAGCATCATCCTGAATATGAGACTGTTCCTCCTTTCATGCCCGGATCCGTAACCGGTGACGGAACTTCGCCGATGGAATTCATTTACCCTGAAAACGGTGCTTCCGTCCGTATTCCGCGCCAGCTGGACGGATCATTGAAAGGCATAGTCCTGAATCTTGCGCACAGCACCCCGTATGCAGAAGTTTTCTGGCATATTGACAACGTGTATTTAGGCTCCACCAGGCATATCCACCAGATGACAGTCCTCCCTGCTGAGGGCCGGCACACAGTGACAGCCGTCGATGATGAAGGGAATTCTGTTTCAATAAGTTTCGATGCAAAAATTTTAGTAAACGCCGGGAAATGACTATCTTTGCAGCCCCATAAAAAGTACAACATACTTTTTGGTGCAATGGGGTCCGGGAATACCGGACTGAGTAACACATTTTAAATTTTATAAAACAATGAAACACATTGAATTGAAAGGAACTGTCCGTGAGGCAGGAAGCAAGGCTGCTGTAAAGAGCCTCCGCAGAGAAGGACTCGTACCATGTAACATCTATGGTCTTGGAATGGAGAACATCCACTTTACAGTAAGTGCAAAGGATCTCAAGAACCTTACAAATACTCCTAATTCATATATCGTTGACCTTGAACTCAGCAACGGAAGCAAGTTCTTCGCAGTGCTTCACGAAGTTCAGTGGCATCCTGTAACTGACGAGGCTCTTCACGTAGATTTCCTCGCAGTGTCAGAAGAGAAGCCGGTTGCTATCGATGTACCTGTCAAGATTACAGGACACTCAGAGGGTGTTAAGATGGGTGGTAAGCTTCTTGTTTCAAGCCGTAAGCTCCGTATCAGCGCAAGTCTCAACAACCTTCCTGACGAGATTTCAGTTGACCTTACAAACCTCCTTATCGGCAAGCAGATTGTTGCAGGTGACCTTCACTACGAGGGTGTGACTATTGTTTCACCTAAGGCTACTATCATCTGCTCTGTAAGGCCTACCCGTGCTACTGCACAGGCTGCTGCACAGGCTAATGCATAATTGAAAGTATTATGACTTATTTGGTAGTCGGATTGGGAAATATCGGCTCCGAATATGCAGATACCAGACATAATATGGGATTTATGGTGTTGGATGCCTGGGCTCAGGCATCCAACACTGTTTTTGAAACCTGCAGGTACGGAAGCAAGGCCGAAGTAAGTTTCAAGGGCCGCAAGTTCATACTGATAAAGCCTTCCACTTACATGAATCTGAGTGGTAAGGCTGTACGCTACTGGATGAATGAACTTAAGCTTCCTGTCGAGAACCTGCTTGTGATTTCAGATGACCTGAATCTGCCGTTCGGAACTCTACGCCTCAGAAAAGGAGGCAGCGCCGGCGGGCATAACGGCCTGACCAATATTACCGAAATGATAGGAACCCAGGACTATGCCCGTATAAGAGTGGGTATAGGAAACGATTTCAGCCGCGGGGGACAGATAGACTTTGTTCTTGGCGGACTTTCCGCTGATGAAAAGGCTCAAATGCCGCAGATCAGTGACCGTGTCATAGAGGGCATCAAGGCATTTTCCACCATAGGGCCTGACCGGGCCATGAATGTCGTGAATGCTAAACCAAAGCCTGCTCCTGCCAAGACTCAGGAGTAAGAATCATAGACCTTTTTATTGGTCAATAATAGAGGGAGGCGTGCATTTTTACACACCTCCCTCTATTATTGAGTAAACTTCAAAAATCTACCCCTCTGCCAGACTCCTGATCTGTTCTTCCGTCAGACCGGTCGCATTAACAATCTGCTCTACCGAAAGTCCAATCGACAATAAGTTTCTCGCAATCTCGACCCGTCCTTTTTCGAGACCTTCAGCAAGTCCTTCAGTACGCCCTTGTTTTTTCGCAAAGTCTATCGTATTTTCGTAATCGTAAATCATCTTCTGCGAATTTTGGTAAT
>CALADR010000302.1 GCA_937890845.1 uncultured Bacteroidales bacterium
TGCCAATGTGGTATGACAAGGAGGGTAATTTGACCAAGACATATGATCCTACAAACAGAAAGCCGGGCAAGAATTCTACCCCGATTGTCTTCGGCGGTCTGATAAACACTTTCAGATATATGAACTGGTCTCTGTCTTTCCAGATAAACTACAATATAGGAGGATATACCCTTCCTACTTACGCAAGTGTCTATTATGCAGACGGATATGATATAATATCAGGAAATCAGGCGGTCGAGGTGTATCATAACAGATGGAAAACACCCGGACAGCCGGCGACTTTCCCGAAGGTATCACAAGCCAGCACCAAGTCAGGAATGAATTCTACGAGATTTTTATATGATAAGACTTATTTCCAGCTTTCAAATCTGGTTCTTTCATATTCATTCCCGGAAAAACTTATAAGGCGCAGCAAACTGGACGGAGTCTCAGTTTCACTGATTGCAGACAATCTTTATCTACTGACACCAGACCAGAAAAGGGGATTCAACTCTTACAAGACACTCAAAAACGCTTATCCTGAAAGCAGGACTTTCACTTTGAGTTTCAACATTAAGTTCTGACAAATGATAAAATCGAATCAAACAACCAGTATCCGATGATTAGAAGAGTTTTACATAATATATTTGTCTCTGCCGGTGCGCTTCTGTGCTTTTCAGGGTGTAACTTTCTGAATGTAGAGCAGATAGGAAAAAGCGATATAGAATCGTTCTTTACAGATGTACATTCGCTTGAAGCAGCAGTGAACGGAGCGTATAATCTGACATACAAATACTATGACTGGTATTTCATACTGTATGCAGAAGTTGCCGGTGATATGGTAGAATATTCTTCCACAAACAGCACAATGCGGCAGCAGTATGACTTCATTTCATCCGAGTCCGAAGAGACTACGCCAGTGGGATATCTTTGGAGATCAGGGTATGAGATAATAAACAATGCCAATATGATTATACAGTACGGACCCGGCATTGCAGCAAAATATCCTGCCCAGAAAGACAGGATAAACAATGCTGTGGCCCAGGCCTATTTTCTAAGGGCACTGCTTACTCTGGACATATCGTTATGCTACTCGCAGCATTATACATATACGTCAGATGCAGAACATGACGGAGCCGTGGTGATGAAGAGGCAGCCAGAGGTGACGGCCAAGCTTATGAGAAGCACTGTGAAAGAGACTTATAACAGTATTATCGAAGATATCATTACTGCAAAAAATCTCTTTTCCGGAAATTATACTTTGAATGTTAACTATGCCTCGCCTATAGCCTGCGATGCCCTTTTAGCCAGAGTATGTCTTTATATGGAGGATTACAGAAAGGCCTATGACTATGCCGACGGTGTCATTACCTCATCCGGACTTTCGCTGACTCCACGTGAAAAATATGAAGATATGTTCTGCAGTTTTAAAGAAAACGGCCCGGAAGCAATTCTGCGCCTTAACGGATATTCGCTCTCTGCTACTCTGAACGGCCAGTTCATATATAATTCTCCGAAGATGTATGTCTCTGCAAAACTTGCAGAAGTCTTCAAATCTTCAACCCCCGAGGGAATGTCAGATGTCAGGGAAAGGCTGACCAGATATAAAAGTGATACCCTTGAGGTAAGCAATGTCTGTATGAAATATACCATCACAGATGCTGATGCAGACAAGGACAGGCATTATGACCCGTTCATCCTGCGGCTTTCGGAAATGTATCTTGTCAGGGCTGAATCTGCGTGTGCTCTGGGTATGCCTGACCAGGCATCCAGTGATATTGCCGAACTTCGTGCACGGGCATACGG
>CALADR010000303.1 GCA_937890845.1 uncultured Bacteroidales bacterium
CAATCTGCTGATTTTCAGCGTTTGTTGCGGAGAGAGAGGGATTCGAACCCCCGGACCCGTTAAGATCAACGGTTTTCAAGACCGCCGCATTCGACCACTCTGCCATCTCTCCAGTATTTCTTCCGATTCAGAAGTAGTGGTCTTTCTGAATCGGATTGCAAAGGTAGTGAAATTTTCTTTACCTGCAAATTTTTTTGAAAGAAAATCCAGATTTTTTAATGGATTGGCCATTTTTTATGAAAATCTGCATAAAAAATCCTCCTGAATTTAAACAGCTTCTTACATCGTATATCTGTTACAGCTGATGCTGTCTATAGGAATAGCCATATAGACAAGATCGTATCCTGTCCTGTCTGCATTTTCTGTTTCTTCATAGAAAAATCCAACGAGTCCGTCACTCTGCTGCACCATTGTAGAGTAAGCTGACTTTTCCTTAGATATTTGGTACGGCCCTTTCCAGTCGGCGGCCAGTGATGCGGATGTTATTTCCGCTGTATCTGAAGGCAGTTCTTTGTACCAGATTCCTACATTTGCGCGTCCGGGGCCGAGTGGTACAGACTGAAGGGCAAGGTCAACTTTTTTTCCGTCAGCCTTTCTTGTGGCTCGTACTATAAGTATTTCTCCGTTGCAAGAGTTTTCAAGTGCTGTACATCCATTGTTCGCTTTTCCTGAAAAAGCAGCTTCTTCCCAACTGCCATCTCCGCTTGCAACATCGGTGTAGGTGTAAATATTGAATATGCGTCCGCCTTCAGCACGACTGCTTAAAATTACCCTGCCGTCTGGAAGTTCTTCACATTTAGGTTCATTGCCTTCTTTTGCAGGGAGAGCATCCGGTCCTCCCAATGCTTTCCACGTGCGTCCCATGTCGTCACTGTAGATTACACGGTTTCCGTTAGGACGTGCGCAGAGTGCTGCATAGATTCTGTAGTAGTCTCCCACTTTGGTAACTCTGCTTTGGAATATCTTTCCTGACCCGATAAAACTACTCTCGACACATCCTGCCGTGCATTTGTCAAACAGGGAATAAACATCTTCAGTTATCTCTTTCCACTGACTCCAAGTTTTACCCTTGTCAAGGCTCCTCATTGCAGCCATTCTGTTAGGGTTTTGTCTGTTGGTAGTTCCCATCCAGTAAACTGTTTCTCCGCATACGGTTATCAGAAGAACCTCTCCGCTCTCTCTGTCGCATACTACTGCAGGGTCTCCGAAACCGCAGTCAGTCGCCCCGCTTGTTCCTGTCCCTTCTATGACAGAGGAAACTTCGCTCCAAGTTTTACCGTTGTCTTGTGATGTTTTTGAGTGTATATCGACTCTTCCGAACCCTATGTCTGATCTGCAATGTCTGTAATCAGCAAGGGCCAGCAAAGTGCCGTCTTCGAATGCCGCGATGGCCGGAATCCTGTAAGGAATGCTTGCGGAATCCGGATTTTCAAATAAAGTCTGTCGTTTGATAGAGGTAGTAGTGTGTCCGCATGCACAAAGCAGTACTGATGCTGCAGTCAGGCAGAGGCAAGTGATTGTTTTGTTCATTCTTTAAGTAGTTTATATTAGATACACATACAATTTTCAAAGTTACGAATATCTTTAATGCAAAGATATAATCATACTGTGAAATGCTTTAAAATTCATATTTTTGCGCCTTGATAATTCTTTGCTTTGTTCTGTCAGGGCGAATTGCATTACTAAAACATTATAAGAGTTGGGAAAAATAATATCATTTTTAAAAAAGAAAGATATAGAAATATCTTTTGGCAGATATGGTGTTGAAGCCATGTCGGCTATGGCCCAGGGGCTTTTCTGTACGCTCCTGATAGGGACAATATTCAATACATTGGGAACTCAGTTCAATATCGGAGTTCTTGTAAAGGAGTTGGTGACTTTTGCCGGGAAAGGATATACGGCAGGTTCTCTGGCCCAGCTCATGTCCGGTCCGGCAATGGCGGTTGCTATAGGTTCTGCCCTGCACTCGCCGGCTCTTGTGCTTTTCTCATTGGTTCCTGTTGGTCTGGCTGCAAATGCAATTGGGGGTGCAGGTGGGCCGTTTGCAGTCTATACAGTGGCAATAATAGCGGCGGAATGCGGAAAACTTGTGAGTAAGGAGACCAGAGTCGATTTGCTTGTAACTCCTTCAGTGACATTGTCAGCAGGTATCGCTTTGGCTTGCCTTATTGCAGCACCGGTAGGGAATGCTGCTGCATGGCTTGGTAATGTAATTATGTGGGCAACGGAATTACAGCCTTTCATTATGGGTATTCTTGTTTCGGTACTGGTAGGAGTGGCTCTTACTCTGCCGATTTCTTCAGCGGCAATCTGTGCCGGTCTCGGACTGACCGGTCTGGCTGGAGGGGCGGCTTTGGCAGGGTGCTGTGCCCAGATGGTTGGATTCGCTACTATGAGTTTCAAGGAGAACGGGTGGGGAGGTCTCATAAGCCAGGGACTTGGAACCAGTATGCTCCAGATGGGAAATATTCTGAAAAACCCTCTTATCTGGGGGCCTCCTGTTATAACAAGTATAATAACAGGTCCTATAGCCACCTGTGTGTTCCATTTGGAAATGAACGGTGCGGCAATAAATTCCGGGATGGGTACCTGCGGCCTGTGCGGACCTATAGGAGTTTGGACCGGATGGACAGATCCGTCTGTATTTGACTGGACAGGCCTTGTCTTGATAAGTTTCGTTCTTCCGGCAGTCATAACTCCTTTGGTAGAGCAGCTATTCCGAAAAGCCGGATGGATCAAGCCTGGAGATTTGTCTCTTTAGGATATTGTCTTGGATTTATATATTTTGTATATATTTGCGGCGCCAAATGATAAAATGACGTTTGCTTGCTGTTTGTGCGTGCAGCGTTTGTTTTAAGGAGGCGGATAAGATTTTACCAAATAATTTTTTATGAAAAAATTTTTCTTTTTGATTTTTGCGGCACTTCTGCCGCTAATGGTTTCTGCACAACAGAAAG
>CALADR010000304.1 GCA_937890845.1 uncultured Bacteroidales bacterium
GTAGTAAATGATATTGTATATGACGTGACTCGTTCGGCTGACGGAGCAAACTGGTTTGTTTCTTCAGTACAGAACAGGCGGAATTGTTCCGTCTGAAGGGGCTGAGATATATGTACGTCATGACCTTGCCTTACATCCTGTCAAAGCATATGTGTGGGAAGGAGTGGAATCGGAGAGCAGTAATGCATACGGGAAAATCATCATAAAGCGCGAATACCAGACAGGCGAGACCATGACAGTGCGTCCTGGTGAAAATCTGGTAATAGATTTCGGACAAAACTGTTCTGCTATTCCGTCATTCGTATTCAGCGGTTCAGAAGGAACCGTTCTCGAGTGCCTTCCTGCAGAATTGCTAAATGACGGTAATGGATCAAAAGAACGAGGAATGGATGGTCCGGAGGGCAGCGTACATCGTCTTAACCTAAGGGTTCCGGACGATTGCATGAAACTCCGCTATACTTTTGCCGGAGCAAAGGAAGATGTAGAATATTGTCTCCGCAACACATTCTTCGGATACCGCTTTGTCTCGATATCAGTTTCAGATGAAGTTAGGATAAAAAGCATAGCATCCCTGCCAGTAACATCTGTTTCAATGGAAATGGAGAGCGGCTCCATCGAAACAGGTAATGAACTTGTCAACAAACTTATTTCAAATACCGTCTGGGGAATGCGTTCAAATTACCTGTCAGTCCCCACAGACTGTCCGCAGCGCAATGAGCGGCTTGGCTGGACTGCCGACACTCAAGTTTTTGCTGAAACCGGAACTTTCTTCGCAAATACATCTTCCTTTTTCCATAAATGGATGAGGGATATGGCTGATACCCAAAGTGAGTCAGGTGGCTTTCCTGGCGTTGCACCTTTAGCTCAGTATGGAAATGAAATGATGAGACTTTGATGGGCTGATGCAGGAATCATAGTACCATGGGTTATATGGAAGCAGTTTGGAGACAATACCATTGTAAATCAGTGTTGGGAATCAATGGAAAAATTTATAGCTCATGTAAACAGTACACGTTATGACCACAATGCACTGATAACTGATAGAAGAAAACGGAAATTATCAGTGGGCTGACTGGCTCAGTTATGAGCCGCTTGAAAGTTGCAGCGGCAGAGCATTCTGTACTGATACCGATGGTAATACAAGACCTCTTGATGACGCTCTTGAATATTGGAACTACCTGAGTGCATCATACTGGGCAATCGATGCCGGCATGATGAGGGATATGGCCAGAGCTACAGGAAGAGATGTGTCTCATTACGAAAAAATGTTACTGAAGGCAAAAGAATATATCAGAGAAAGATTTTTGACAACAGACGGCAGATTCAGAACAGAAATACTGATGCCTACACTAACAGAAAACGGAATGCCTGAAAGCAGAATATGCTTCAGTTTCCGGCCTCATCAGAAGCTCTTGGAGATATGAAGGAGATAAGTGGATCTGGGACTTCACCATCCCTGAAGGTTCGACTGCCACTGTCACTTTACCGGGAGAAACAAAATCTGAAGAATACCCGTCAGGTACCTATCATATTGTGCTTTAAATTATACAACTCATTTCTTTAATCTATTATTGAAAAATAATTGGTTATTTATAGTTAATTGCTGTAAATTTTATAGATTTGCAGCAATTAACGGTGATTTACTGAAGAAATGAAAAATTTCAACGAATTTTTGTCTTGGGCAGGGAAAGGAATTTCCAGCGCCAAGTTTTGGAAAGATCTGATTATTATGATATTCGGCATTATGGTCGGCGGAATATCGCTTTATTACTTCCTTCTTCCTACCGGAGTGGTTATCGGCACGGTAACAGGTCTCGCGATGGTGCTTAATGCACTTATTCCGATTATAAAGGTATCACAGTTTGTCCTTATTCTGAATGTAATTCTGGTCGTAATGGCCCTCATAGTTGTAGGTAAGGAATTCGGACTCAAATCAATTGTCGCATCAATTTTCCTTGGTCCCGCAATCGATTTATGTGAATGGATATATCCGATAGAGAACCTCCTGCCTCCTGGACAGACGACAGTTATGGGAGATATCTGGTTTGACTTATGCTGCTTTGTAATTCTGCTAAGTGCTTCACAGGCATTGCTTTTCAGAATAAATGCCTCAAGCGGAGGACTGGATATCATAGCAATGATATTGAATAAGATAATGCATATAGAGATAGGAACATGCGTAACAATTGCTGGAATAGTTGTTTGCTTCTCAGCCATATTCATCCCGGATTCATCCTTCAGAATGATAATTATCGGTATCATAGGCACATGGCTTAACGG
>CALADR010000305.1 GCA_937890845.1 uncultured Bacteroidales bacterium
CCTGTAAAAGAAAGATTCTCATCCACAGGCTCTTCAAGGTCTGTTTCATGGACATTGAAATAATTCTTGTCCGTCACCTCCACCCTTACCGACAGAGGAGGACAAGGCAATATCTCATCTCTGATACAGGAACTTGCTGAAAGCGCCAAAGCGCACACAAGCGGAAAATATATGCTGTTTCTTATCTTCATCATCACTCCGGTTTAGCGGTGAACTGCGTTGACGAACTGCTCTCCAGACCTGTACTTATCAAAATCAGGCTCTGTCTGGGCACGTTCCCGCAGTTTGCTGTCAACACAAGCCTTTTCTATGTGCATGAAGAAAGCGCTGGCCTCATCCAGACGTGCCGCTGCCATAGAATGCACATATTCCGCCACAGGACGCAAGTCATCACAACTGTCCATAATCTCCATAGCCTCCCGGTTCCTGTTTGTGCTAAGTGCACACACTGCGCTGTTCACATCCCCGAAAGGCAACAGGAGTTCGTATGCTTCCTGAAATCTACGCTGGCGGGCTTTAAGAAGTCCGAGGTTATAACGTGCCTGCGGCAACTCCACATCCTGGAGAAGTTCGATCGCACGCTCATAGTCGCCTGAATATACATAACTTGCTGCAAGAGTATTAAGAGTCTCCTCAGAATATTCTTCCAATGAAGAAAGTATTTCTCTTGCCTTATCCTCATTTCCATCACGCAGGTAAAGAACTGCAAGGTTATTGGCAGCGACCTGAGACTGAGGGAAATATTTAAGGATAGTCTCATAAACGGATTTTTTCTCCTCCGGAGTAGACGCAAGAACAGCCACCCTCAGCAGTTCGTCTTCATTGAAGGCATCAGGGCGCTTACCATACATCTCCAGAAGTTCCTCATCTGTAGTAAAACTCTTTATGGTAAATACATATTCTACCTTACGGTCTTTCTGAAGGTACTTCTCCCTTATTTGTCTCCAGCAAGAAAGCCGACGGATATGTCTCTCCTGCACATCATCGTCATATTCGGCATATTGATCCAAAATATTTCTTACAGCCAGAGAATCAGGATTACCGTCTGCCGTCATTGCCGCCAGCACAGGCAGCCATCCCTCAGGACGTGAACCGACAGTAATTATGCGCTGGGTTTCAGGATTTATATCAAGTGTCTCTACAAGCCATTTTTTTGCAGACTCTGCCCTGTTACGTGCAAGGGCAGTATTGAATGGCAGGGATCCGTCAGCAGAAGCCATACCGTAAATTCCAAGCGAAGTGAGCGTGGCCAAAGTATCATCCAGAATCGGAGAAAGCTTGCTGACCATCTCTTCCAGCTCCGCCCTGTTGTTGCCCAAGCCAAGATTAATGTCAAACTTGTTTATGATAAACTGAAGGTTTGCCACTCCTCTCCCTTCCATAACTTTGGGACGGATAACAAACTCAGGCTCTATCCACGAAAGTTCCAATGATTTTTTAACATCTATCAATGTCACCGGATTTGCAATGGATGCCATATCAACAGTGTCAATATTTGCGCACTTTCCACATCCGTCTGCGGTAACAACACCTGCAATTCTCGCATTGTCAAGCCCTTCCGGCAGGCTTACAGTCTCACTGTACGGTATATTGAATGCCCTTGAAGGCTTTCTGACAGCCACCGCACTTTCTGAATACGGATCCTGATACTCCTCCAGTACCTCCAGACGCTCTTTTTTCTTATTATATATCGGTGCATCAAGGACTATAGGAGAATACTTGTCCTTCACTGTATCTCCTACCATGAGCTGAGGCAGGATAATCAGTCTGCTGCGTGTACTAAAGTATTTTTCCGGCACCTGAAACACAAGGTTCAATGACACTTTGTCCGTACTGTCCTGAGAGAGAATCTGCCTGTCAGGAGCCACAGTTATGACTTTACTTGCCTTTCGGCTTGCTCCGCATCCGGATACAAAAGCCAAAGCCAGCATAGCCGACACAGCTGCATATAATTGATTTCTTCTGATCATTTTTTCCTGCTTAAAAAATATAAATGAAAGATATGCCCACTTTGGTCAGACCCCAATAGTCCAGATGCCTGTTTTCATAGCACTTCATACATGGAATCCTGGGACTGTCCTTATACCACAGCCTGGCATAGCCAAGTCCTATTTCCGCTTCGAGATTCCAGTGAGGCGATAGAATCCAGTCATATCCGTATGATATACCGCCTCCTGCAAGATATCCGTCATAGCGTCTGTCCCTGAAACCTCCGAAAAATTGCGCGCCGTGTATATGCGCACCGATAAAATGACCTTCGAATTTTTCACAGAACCAGTATTTTACCTCAGGCTGGGCCAGCCAGAACCTCATTTTCTTATCATTTTTAAATGTCCAGGGGTTGTATGCTCCGGAGAGATCGAGAGTCACTTTCGGACTGAGGGCCACTTCCAAGCCCAGGTTGGGAGTAGTTGCAAGCCAATAAAACGCATTTGTCTTAACAGCGACATTCTGAGCCTTCAACGACAGTGGCAAAACTGCCAGAAAAGGCAAGAGAAATATGACTATTCTTTTAACTGACGTCATTTGTACTATTTGATTTAAATTTTTTACACAATGTCCAATATCCTGATTTACATCAGAATAACAAACATCAAACATACCCTGACTTGCATCAGAATAGCACACTAAAATATTTATCAGATTGAGTTAGAAAGCGGCCGCGAAGTTAAGGGTAATAATCCCAACCGTTCCTATAAAAAATAACCTAAAATCTACAAAAGTGAACACATTTGCAGTGCATGCCATATAGCATTATCTCTTGTATAGCATACGCAGCTCTGACGGAGGCATGCCGAAATGCTCCATAGCACCGGACATTATAAATACCAGAACATTTCTTTTCAGAGGTTCCCTTATAACATATTCACCGGGCCCAGCTGTAATATTCCCCAAACGGAATCTTCCTTTGACATATAACAGTCACAAGCCAGATGCTCCTGCGCATATTTCAAATCATTAAACACTTCTTCACGCAGTTCCATACTTCTTCTATTTTATTTAAAGAAGGTGAAATAAAAAAACAACATGTCCTTAATCAACATAAATTATGGGAAATTTTGACAAATCAAGAACATTAAAGAGCAGCTAAATCTCAATAGTTTAGTTAATACACCTTCAAAATCTGGGCGCAAAAGTAGAAATTATAGACAAATCTTCAAAGCTTCAGACAGGAAAATTTCAGATTTCTGTCTCATTTCTGACAGCGCAGTCTTTGACGCCTGATGTACGGAAGGGTCACTGAACGGAAAGAAAGTCCTGTCGGAAGGCAGGCCTATTGCATCAAGAAGCTGTACTTTCCGGCTGTCAGAAGCAGCGTCAGGACACCAGAAATCCTTCCCGAAAAGCATAGAAAAAACCATAAGATGAAAAGATGTACCTACTGTACATGAGGCACCGTCTACAAGACTTACAAATCCAGCCGGCCCGCACGGAATCTCAAGCATTCCTCCTTCTTTATAAGTTCCTATTCGTTCATTAAGTCCGCTCTTCAGAGATACCGATCTGCCAGCAAGGGCACCATCAGAGACTTTCAGTATGATTTTCCTTTTTTCCTGCGGCAATACTGATGACGCCCCTTCTGAAAGCATACCTGAAGCAGCGGCATCTGCAAGCATCTCAGCAGCACTGTTCTTCCTGCCAGGAGAATAAAACAGTACGTAGTTTCCCGCAGGGGCTTTGCCAGCTGCCAAATCTCCTGAAGAGCATGCCATTGCACGATAAAAGCCGGCATCGTGCAGAAGCACGGGATCAGGAAGGACTTCTGGCATATCAGGAAGAAAACCTCTAGAGACAAGAGCATCTGCACTTCCCCGCTCCCTTAC
>CALADR010000306.1 GCA_937890845.1 uncultured Bacteroidales bacterium
CATCATCCACAACATATTTATTAAGCTGATACCCCGTGAGAGAGTGACCTGTCATATTTGCCGGAGTTTTCTCGTAAACCCCCTTTGTATTCTTGCATGTATAATCTGCTCCGCGTATGGTCTGGTTCAACCTATAGTCTCTTCCTGTTGTCTCCTCAGTAAAGGTCTTATATGAACCATCCGGCTTTTTCTCATTATAGACCGTACCGTCAAGATTCAGATATGTCTTTGCAAATGTCCTGGTCATACATAAATGTGGGCCATAAGTAGATGAATTATAATACCAGTTGGCCTCTCCCAACTGAAGGACCGGATCCAAAGACAAGGCCAGCATTACTTCTTCTGTTACCGGATTATCACTTATAAACAGGTCTCGGTATGCTCCCCTCCCATCGTTTGTATATACTTCTGCCGTCGTGTGAAGTCTATACGGACCATCATCTATAATTTCCTTTGCAGCTTCAGCTGCCATACCGAAGAATTCCTCTGCAGGAATTTCACAATCAGACAAATACTCTTTGCCGAATTGGCTTCCACTCTGATGATATTTTCTGAATGAACCTTCAAAAAGACATATCCTCGCCTTAAGGAAGAGTGCTGTCCATCTGTTTATCGTATTGGAATTTGGGGTTATTGCTACTGTAGTAATGTTTTTTGCAGCATAATCCAGATCCTCTATTATTTTTGTAATTATCAGATCACGGCTATCCTGCGTCTTGTAAAGTTCCTCACTGTCCGGTTCAAGAGGCTTATCAATCCATGGAACCCTTCCATACTGGACAAGTTTGTCATAATACAAATATGCCCTGAAATATCTGGCTATTCCGCTATAATGGTTTCTAAGTTCCTCTGAAACTTTGTCAGAAACATTGTATTTCAGGAAATAATTGACATTCCTTATATTTCCCCAACTCCATGATGTTGAAGTATTGGTAGTATATGCCCCTACCTCATACGTACCTGTGCTATTTTTGGCAGCATTGTCCAGAGTTGTATTTATTTTAAACGCATTGTCATAATTAGGCAAATAATTGTAAAAGCCATATGTATAGTTCTGAAGACCTACTTCAGAACCAAAGACCATATCACGCCCAGCCTTGGCCTGAGGGTTTTCCGTCAAATCACAAGATTTACTCCTATACTGAAAGATTTCATAGTAGGATAGTTGTATCCGTCTCCCGTACTTGAAAGCACTGAGTCTGTCCCATAAATATTGGCAGTAACATCAATATCCCTTGTATATCTGTACATTGGAGACCATGACCACAGATTCTCACCTGAGAAAAACACACTTATCTTTTTCATCTTTATAGCTTGTGTCCACTTTTTAGGAAGAGTATATCCTACCTGGATATTTTTAAGTCTGATATATGATACATTATTGGTACCTTTATAGAACGGTGCATAATAACCTGCATATCTCGGAAGATAGGCATCCGGATTGTCCTCTGTCCAATAATTTCCGAGATGCCAAGACGGCATCTGAGAATATGGTCTGTTATATTGTCCCCAGATTACGGAAGCCTCATTTCCAGGATACCAGTCCTGCTTGCCGACTCCCTGGAAAAACGCACTTACAAATATGTTGTTCCACTCAAGGTCAATTCCGAAACTGTAAATGTAACGAGGTTCTGAATTTCCTATTATCTTCCTGTCACCCGGATCATCTACCGTATTCTTTCCCCTGTCTATATATCCGTTCCCGTTCAAGTCCTCAAACTTTATGTCTCCTGGATAAAGCTTATAGGTTTTGGATGTCTGCATCAATGGATTATAGTACTTCTGTCCTGCAGCAACTGCACCGGCTTCAGCAGCATCAATTTCCGCCTGGGTCTGCCACAACCCGTTGGAAGTAAATCCCCATATTTCACCTACCACCATACCTTCATAGTAATTGGTATTATAGGAAGATGTTCCGAGAGATTTTGTCACATTGTTGTATTTGTCAATTACTGAACGGAAATCAACCAGAGATGCCTTGATACCATAGTTAAACGGCTTACCTCCTAAATTAAAGCTGTCATTCCAACTTATGGCCAGCTCATATCCCCTCGTTGTCATCTCAGCATAGTTTCCTTTCGGTGCGCTTGCCCCGAACACATCAGGAAGTGTAGGCCCTACGGTATACATATCCATTGTCTTTCTTATATAATAATCTCCTGTAAATGAAAGTCTTCCACTTAAAAAACTCATATCAAGACCTACATCGAAAGTTCTGGATGTCTCCCATGTCAATGATTCCGGAATAGGAGCAGGAGCACTTGTATAACGTACTGTACTTCCATCTATTATACGACCTGTACTGAAATTGAAAATTTCATCATATGCATAATTGCCGACATTACTGTTTCCAAGAGCACCGAAAGAAGCTCGCACTTTCAGATTTGTAACAGCAGTCTTGCTGACTTTGAACCAAGGCTCCTCTGTCAATCTCCATCCTACAGAAACAGACGGGAAAAACGCCCATCTCTGACGCATAGGAAACTTCGAACTACCATCATATCTTCCATTCAACTCTATCAGATACCTGCTGTCAAATGCATAATTCACGCGTACAAAGGCTCCTGCAGTACGCCACTTGTAGTAATCACCTGTCGTACTTCTGTTCTCTGTACCCATAGCCAGATTGATATTTTCCACATCAGGAGTAAGAAGGTCGTCATTATAAGCATAAGTATTCTTATAACGCTGCTGCTCATAGTTATATCCTAACAGAGCCTTGAAATAATGCTTTTCATTGAATGTATCTTCAAACTCAACATATTCGTTTGTAGCCAGATACTCATAGTTACGTATTGTTTCACTCAGATAAGACTGCGTTCCAGTGATTGTTTCAATCACGCCTTCAGACCTTGAAAACTCGCTTTTCACTTTTTTTACAGTCGTATTGAAATCCTTGTTCCTATAAGTAAAGTCCGCATTCACCCTCAACCTGTCATCGAGGAATTTTCCCTGAAGGTTGAATGTTGTCCTGACCTGCTTGTTTACATATCCTCGATTGCTTTTTCCGTAAAGATAATCACCTATTGAATATACAGCTGAATGAGTCATAGTGCCATCCGGATTCCAGATAGGAGAACAAGGATGCCCCTCATCTGCTATATTTCTCCAAATATTACCGTTACCTTCTGAATAGGTTTGTGGCATGACATACTTTGACCAGGCCACATCTGTATTGTTTGTTATTTTAAGCCACGGAGTTATCTTATAGCCCATCTTCATACGTCCGTTAAGCATTTTGTATGATTCCGGATTGACTTCAGTATCAAATATACCGTTGTTACCATAATATCTGGCTGATACATAATAATCAAATTTGTCATCAGAACCTGAAACAGAGAGATTGTGAGTATGACTGAAAGAGTAATTCTTGTAAATTGCATCTATATAGTCTGTCCCCTCATGATAATACAGCCACCGTCCGGCAGTACCTATACTTCCGTCACTTACCATAATTTCATAATTACCTGCTTCAGCCCGTCTCTTATACTCCGCAAGCCATGCAGTAGAAAATTCCATTGTCTTGTTAATGGCAGAAGGATTGGAGAAATTATAGTTATAATAGGAATTGTAGAAATGCTGGGCCCATGTATATCCGTCTGATACATAATCAGGAACCGTAGTAGGCTGCTCAAACGAAAGATTTGTCTGATAGGTTACAGAAACCTTGCCTTTTGAAGCGCTTTTTGTAGTGATAAGGACTACACCATAAGGCGCTCTTGAACCGTAAATAGCAGAAGAGGCCGCATCTTTAAGAACCGAAACTGACTCTATATCATTTGGATTCAGCAAACTTGGATCACCTTCCACCCCATCTATAAGTACAAGTGCACTGCCACCCTGTCCGATAGATGTTGTTCCCCTGATATTATATGACGGGGAACTGTTAGGTCTTCCATCTGTAAATTTCAAGTTAAGGTTAGGCACCTGCCCCTGAAGCATCTGCGTAAGATTTGCATTGGGGCGACCTTCAAATGTTTCTGCTCCCACCTGATCCACGGCTCCGGTAAGATTTTCCTTCTTCTGAGTACCATAGCCAACGACAACTATTTCCTCCAAAGCAACAGCATCATCCTTCAGCTGTACAGAAACAGATGTTTTTCCGTTTAGGGGTAACTCTACTGTTGTATACCCTATAAAAGAAACTACCAGCACAGCATCTGGAGCGACTCCGAACAGGATGGCCTTTCCATCTGTCCCTGTCATAGTACCGTTGCTGGTACCTTTTACTTGAACACTCGCGCCAGGCAATGCCCCGGTTTTGTCAGTAACCACACAGGTCACCTTGTTTTCCTGAGTGATATCAGCACCCCACAAACTTCCGTAACAAGGTGCAAACAGCATCAGAAACATCACGATGAATCTTGTAATGTCTGTCATAAGAATTAATAAGATTATAGTTATTAGTATATTGTGTTAGTTTTCAGTTCTTATGCAATACTTATAATTTATATACTTAACCCGAAAGTAAATGCAATATTTTTACTTTCGGATTGTAAATATAATGCAAAATTACGAAAGTCATCAAAATTAAATATTAATTTGAATCAGTAGTTAAAAATAAGGTAGAGAAATGCGATGTGAAGCTTTAGTCCATGATAGTACAGGTTCTTGGTGGAACAGTATCCTTTGT
>CALADR010000307.1 GCA_937890845.1 uncultured Bacteroidales bacterium
TATATGACAAGGGTGCAGCAGGAAAGATTTACCGATCCGATGGAATATGAAAAGGTAAAGGATGTATATAGTCTGACAGCATCCATGCTTGGAGGAGTAAAGCCGAACATGAAAATTCTCCATCCGCTTCCTAGAGTCAGCGAAATATCTCAGGACGTAGATGAGACCCCTTATGCCTATTATTTCAAGCAGGCTGAGAACGGATTATACGTCAGAATGGCAATAATAGCATGCCTTCTAGGCTACAGATAGCCAGACAGGTGTAATAAATGTCCCAAACCGATAAAATCGAAAAAAATGACAGAAACAAATAAAAAACTGAGTGTAAGCGCACTGGAAAACGGCACTGTTCTCGACCACATACCTGCCGAAAACGTATATAAGGCATTGGATATATTGAATGTAAGGGGTGTTGAAAGCCAGATAACAATAGGGATAAACCTAAACAGCAAACTCTTCGGGAAAAAAGGCATCATAAAGATTGCAGACAAGTTTTTTGAAGATGAGGAACTGAACAAACTGGCACTGATAGCACCTGATGCAACTGTTAATGTCATACGTAATTTCACCGTTATAGAAAAGCGCAAACTCACAATGCCGGATGAAGTAGAAGGTGTTGTAAGGTGCATGAATCCGAAGTGCATAACCAATCACCAACCTGTCAAGACCAGATTCACAACAATAAAAGACGGTAACGAAATATTACTACATTGTCATTATTGTGAAAAAAATTCAGATATTCGTAGTTTATTCTAGAAAAATCATTACATTTATACCTGTTTTTGATTAAGGATTGTTAATCAAGACAAACTGGTTTGATTTTACTTATAAATACTAATTGAAAAACAAATGAAAAAGGTCCACAATTTCAACGCAGGTCCATGTATTCTTCCGGATCAGGCAGTAGAAAAAGCTATCGAAGCCCTCAAAGACTTCGCAGGCACAGGAATGTCAGTCATAGAGGTTTCCCACAGATCCAAGGAGTGGGGTGCTGTAATGGATGAATGCCGTGCGCTTTGGAAGGAACTTCTCAACATTCCAGACACACATGAAGTACTGTTCCTTGGCGGAGGAGCCAGTTTGCAGTTCCTTTATGTAGCTATGAATTTCCTTGAGAACAAAGCCGGATACCTTGAAACAGGCGTTTGGGCCAAAAAAGCTCTCAAAGAAGCCAAAGGCATAGGAAACGCATATGCAGTAGCGTCTTCAGCAGAATCAACATTCAACTATATTCCTAAGGGATACGAGATACCTGCTGATCTGGATTATTTACATATTACTACGAACAACACCATCTACGGTACTGAAATCAAGTATGATATGGATTGTCCGGTTCCTCTTATTGCAGATATGTCATCAGACATTATGAGCCGTCCTGTAGATGTAAGCAAATATGCTCTTATATATGGTGGTGCACAGAAAAACGTAGGTCCTGCAGGTGTTACTTTCGCAATTGTACGCAAAGACGCTCTCGGAAAAGTTTCAAGATATATTCCTACTATGCTTGACTACCGTACTCATATAGACGGTGAATCTATGTTCAATACTCCTCCGGTATTTCCTATTTTCGTTATGACAGAGACTTTGAAATGGCTCAAAGGCATCGGCGGAGTAGAGGCAATAAACAAGATTAATACAGAGAAAGCCGAACTACTTTATAACGAAATAGACCGCAACTCTCTGTTTAAAGGTACAGCTGCTAAAGAAGACCGCTCAATCATGAATGTATGCTTCGTTATGGCTGAAGGATACGAAAACCTTCAGGACGAATTCATGGAGTTTGCAAAATCTCGTGGAATGGTAGGTATCAAAGGACACAGGTCAGTAGGCGGATTCAGGGCTTCCATATACAATGCCTGCCCTAAAGAAAGCGTACAGGCTCTCGTTGACTGCATGAAAGAATTTGAAGAATTGAAAAAATAACACATAATAAACTACGAGGGGTGACTGAAAAGCAATTTTCGTCACCCCATCAATAATAACCGATAATAAAATGAAAATACTTATAGCCACAGAAAAACCGTTCTCAGCAGCAGCCGTCAACGGAATAAAAGAAATAGCACAGGAAGGCGGACACGAGACCGCACTCCTTGAAAAATATACTTCACCTGAAGCTCTTCTTGAAGCAGTTGCTGATGTAGACGCTCTTATAATACGTTCTGACAAGGTTACACGAGAGGTAGTGGACGCCGCTAAAAACCTTAAGATCGTAGTCAGGGCAGGTGCCGGTTATGACAACGTATGTCTTGACGCCTGCACAGAAAGAGGAATCGTAGTTATGAACACACCTGGACAAAACTCAAATGCTGTCGCAGAACTGGCCATAGCTATGATGATATATATGTCTCGCAACTGCTTCACTCCTGGTACAGGAGCAGAAATCAAGGGAAAGAAAGTCGGCATACAGGCTTACGGAAATGTCGGCAAACTAGTAGCCGCAAAAGCAAAGGCATTGGGAATGGAAGTCATGGCCTTCGACCCGTTCGTTCCTGCTGAAGCAATGAAAGCTGACGATGTGATCCCTGCAGCTTCGCTTGAGGAAATGTATGAAAAATGTAACTTTATTTCACTGCATATTCCAGCAACTCCTCAGACAAAAGGCTCAATAGGATATGACCTTCTGTCCAGAATGCCTGCTGGAGGATGCCTTGTAAATACAGCAAGAAAAGAAGTTATCAATGAGGCTGAACTGGAAAAAGTCCTTACAGAACGTACTGATTTAAAATATGTTACTGATATAGCAGCTGTAAGTCAGGAAGAACTGAACGCAAAATTCGGCAAGAGAGTTTTTGCGACACCTAAAAAAATGGGTGCAGAAACTGCAGAAGCAAACCTCAACGCAGGTCTTGCAGCAGCGCGTCAGATAGTAGAGTTCTTTGCAACAGGATGCAGAAAGTTCCAGGTCAACAAATAGTTTTTGATTCAATATGGTAAGAGTAAAACCGTTTGCGGCAGTACGTCCGCCTAAACAATATGTCGAAGAAGTTGCGGCACGTCCTTATGACGTACTCAACTCTGAAGAGGCAAAAGCAGAAGCAGGTGAGAAATCTCTGCTACATATCACTAAACCTGAGATTGATTTTGACCCTATGGTCGATGAACACAGTCAGGCAGCTTATGATAAAGCTGTAGAAAATTTCAAAGCGTGGCAATCACGGGGATGGTTGGTACAGGACAACAAACCTTGCTACTATATCTATGCCCAGACAATGGATGGAAGGACTCAGTACGGTCTCGTAGTATGTGCCCACACAGATGACTATGCAGAAGGCAAAATAAAAAAACACGAGCTGACACGCAAAGAGAAAGAAGACGACAGAATGATTCACGTCAATATACAGAACGCCAACATCGAACCTGTTTTCTTTTCTTATCCTGACAATGCCGAAATCGAAAAAATAGTGAAGAAATACACTGCACAGGAGCCAGAGTATGACTTTGTTGCAGAAGACGGATTCGGACATCACTTCTGGGTAATTGATTCACAGGAGGATATTGACAGAATCACTGAACTGTTCGGAGAAGTTCCGGCATTCTACGTTGCTGACGGACATCACCGTACCGCAGCAGCAGCCAGAGTAGGGGCAGAACGCAGGAAATCAAACCCTAATCACAGAGGTGATGAGGAATACAACTGGTTCATGACTGTAGCGTTCCCTGAAAGCCAACTTAAGATAATTGACTACAACAGAGTAGTTAAGGACTTGAATGGGCTTACTCCTGAACAGGTGCTTGAAAAACTGTCTGAAGATTTCACGGTAAAAGAAGTTGGAGCAGACATATATCGTCCAGACCACCTTCACAATTTCTCTATGTACCTTGCCGGAAAATGGTATTCTCTTGAAGCTAAAGAGGGAAGATATGACGACTCAGATCCAATCGGTGTTCTGGATGTTACTATCCTCTCAAACCTCGTTCTGGACAAGATTCTAGGAATCAAAGATCTCAGAACTGACAAACGGATTGACTTTGTCGGCGGAATCAGAGGCCTTGGAGAGTTGTCAAAAAGAGTAGACAGCGGAGAAATGGCTGTAGCTTTTGCCCTTTACCCTGTTTCAATGAAACAACTCGTAGACATAGCGGATTCAGGCAATATTATGCCTCCAAAAACGACTTGGTTTGAGCCTAAGCTCAGAAGTGGGCTGGCCATACATAAATTACAGTAAAAACTGCATCTTTCTTTGTTGATTTTAAGCCGGAGCGAAGTGATTTTGCCCCGGCTTTTGAGAGACTTATCGAATATATGGAAGAGTTCGATGATGTGACCATTTCCAGCATAGAATAGCCTCAACTATACTGACTACTACAGTAAATCCAACAGGAAAACCGCTCACTTGCCTCTAACTATCTTTGAAAAGAGAACGGCAAAGAGACGGTATGTCTGATACACGGACTACATCTATACCGTCAGGCATATTTTCCCCGCTTCCGAAAGATGAAATGAAAATTCTTTTGAATCCCAGCCTATGAGCCTCCATTACTCTTCTGTCGGTCTGTCCTACCGGCCTGATTTCACCACTGAGACCAACCTCTCCGGCAAAACAGGTATCTGGAGGAACAGGCAAATCAAAATTTGACGAAAGTACCGCACTTACAACAGCAAGATCACAGGCGGGGTCACTGACACGAAGGCCTCCGGCCATATTCAGAAACACATCCTTCACACCGAGTTTAAAGCCAGCCCTCTTCTCCAGAACTGCAAGAAGCATATTCAGCCTTCGCACATCAAATCCTGTAGCTGATCTCTGAGGAGTTCCGTATGCTGCCGAACTGACCAACGCCTGCACTTCAATAAGAAACGGACGCGTACCGTCAAGCATAGCACTTACGGCCACTCCACTCAGTCCCTCGCCATGCATAGGTATTAGCATTTCCGAAGGATTGCTGACTTCACGAAGTCCCTTTCCTGTCATCTCAAACACGGCGAGTTCTGAAGTTGAACCGAACCTGTTCTTTATGCTTCTGAGAAGTCTGTATGTTCCCCTATTATCCCCCTCGAACTGCAAAACCACATCTACTATATGCTCTAGAATCTTAGGACCGGCTATGCTGCCCTCTTTAGTGATATGTCCGATAAGGATGACCGGAACTCCTGTTTCCTTGGCAAAGCGGAGAAGCTGTGCAGCACTCTCCTTAATCTGGGAAACAGAACCAGGAGATGATTCTACGTACTGTGAATACATCGTCTGGACAGAATCCACAACCATAAGATCAGGACTGACGTTTCTTGCTTCTGCTATGATATTTTCCATCAGAGTCTCACTGTATATGAGACAGTCACTGTCATCTCCGCCAAGTCTGGAGGCACGGAGTTTCACCTGTTTTGTACTCTCCTCCCCTGTCACATAAAGAGTCTTGAGACCTTTGCAGTGAAGCGGTATTTGAAGCGAAAGCGTTGATTTTCCTATACCAGGCTCACCCCCTATCAGAACAAGGGAACCTTCAACAAGCCCTCCTCCGAGAATTCTGTCGACTTCCACATTGTTCAGTGAAATTCTGCTTTCAGCAGTAGAATCTATTTCAGACAATGGCACAGGCTTGCTTCCAGCACCGGGAACAGTAATACTCTGCTGCCTTGAAGACGTCTGCTTTCCAGTAGCCACCTTCTCCTCAACCATTGTATTCCACTCTCCGCAGGCAGGGCAACGCCCCATCCATTTCGGACTTTCATTTCCGCACGATGTACAGAACCACACTGATTTCTGCTTCATTATAAGACTTTTATAGATAAAACCTAAAAATCACTGAGACCGGCATCCATTCTTTGCTTTTCCAACTCATATACTTCCATATCATGGACCTCGCCGTTGTCAATATGGAAGCGGAGAGCCGTCCTTAATGTATGAAAACCGAATTTTCCCGCAGCCCCAGGATTTATTACCATCATATTGCGCTTGTTGTCCGGCATTACTTTCAATATATGAGAGTGCCCGCATACAAAAATATCCGGACGATATTCATCAATCAAAGCTCTTGCACGAGGGTCATACTTGCCTGGATAGCCCCCGATATGTGTCATAAGGACCTTAACACCGCAACAGTCAAAAAGCTGGTACAAAGGATACTCCAGCCTTGTATCATAACCGTCACAGTTTCCGTATACTCCTTTTAATGGTTTAAAATCAGCGATCTTCCGCGCCGTCTCCAAAGAACCGAAATCTCCTGCATGCCAGATTTCATCCACTGGCTGCAGGAAATCCATGACAGGAGTATCAAAAACTCCGTGTGTATCTGATATCAGACCTATAAACATTATATACTGGAGTCTTTAAAACCTTTATCAGAACTAACGTCTCCTTCTTGAGCGTCCTCCGTCTCTCGAACGGGATCGTTCACCGGATCTTGAACGTGAACCTGATCTGGACTCTGAACGTGAACGGCCGCCATCCTTTCGACGCCTGTCTCTGCGTAAAGAACGTCCTTTTCCGGTACTATCGTCACCGGCATCTTCACGAGACTGCTCAGAAGCCTGCTCCACTACTACATCACGTCCTTTCCATGAAAGTCCTTCAAACGCCCTGAGCACATTCTCTTTCTCTTTTTCATCTACCTCGAAGAAAGAGAATTTCTTCATAAGGTCTACCCTTCCTACATCTACACGCTTGCTGGTATTGTCGTTAAGCATCTCCATAAGCCCGCGCAAATTAAACCCGTCGATTTTTCCTAGGTTTATATGAAGCCGTACATATCCGGCCTCAGCCTTGCGCGGCCCCTTGCGGTCTTTCTTCTCACCTTTGGAATCTGTTGCCGCCTCTATTTCAGGCTTGTTCCTGTAATATTCGTAAAACCTGTTGAACTCGTGAGATACAACTCTTTTTATAAGATCTTCCTTGTCCAGCCAGTCCAGTTTCCTGTATATCTCAGGCATAAAGTCATTGATTTCCTCCTCATTGACCTTAACCTTCTCCAAATCGTCTATGACCTTTATCAGCTGCTTCTCGCAAATCTTTCTTGCAGTAGGTATTTCACCTATAGTGAACTCCTTGCCAATGACTTTCTCGATCGCCTTCACCTTGCCCTTTTCCTTCATATTGATGATAGCAATCGAAGTACCTGTCTTGCCCGCACGTCCTGTCCTTCCGCTTCTGTGAGTATAGCTTTCCGTATCGTCCGGCAACCCGTAATTTATGACATGCGTAAGATCATCGACATCCAAACCTCTGGCTGCAACATCTGTAGCCACCAGCAGCTGAAGATTTCTGATACGGAACTTCTGCATAACCAGATCCCTCTGTGCCTGGGAAAGGTCTCCATGCAGAGAGTCTGCATTATAGCCTTCGTGCATAAGCTTGTCCGCGATTTCCTGCGTTTCTATTTTCGTGCGGCAGAAAATTATACCGTATATATTAGGATAGACATCCACTATCCTTTTAAGTGTCTCATATTTGTCTCTGGCATGAACAATATATGCCACATGCCTGACATTGGCTGTGCTCTCATTCTTGCGTCCGATGGTTATTTCCTTGGCATTTCTGAGATAGTTCTGCGCTATTTTGCTGATTTCCTTACTCATTGTTGCAGAGAACAAAAGAGTATTTCTCTCCTGGGGTACTTCTGCAAGAATGGCATTGATACTGTCTGAAAATCCCATTGTCAGCATCTCATCAGCCTCATCCATAACTACATTATGTACTGTTGAGAGAGAAACTGTCTTTCTCTCCATAAGGTCGATCAGACGTCCGGGAGTAGCTACAATTATATGGACTCCTCTTTTCAAAGCCCTTATCTGGCTCTCAATAGAAGAACCTCCGTAAACCGGAAGCACTTTAAGTCCTTCAATATATTTAGAATAGTCATTCAGGTCTCCTGCTATCTGCAGGCAAAGTTCTCTTGTCGGGCAAAGAATAAGAGACTGCGGATAATTAGCCTCCACATCTGTTTTCTGTATCAGCGGCAGCCCGAATGCCGCAGTCTTTCCTGTTCCTGTCTGGGCAAGGGCAACCACATCGTTGTCTTCTCCCAGAAGATAAGGTATCACTTCTTCCTGTACCGGCATCGGATAAGCATAGCCCATCTCTTCGATGGCTCTCCGGATGTCCTGTGACACCCCCAATTCTTCAAATGTCTTCATTAAATTTTCTTTCTCGTTATAATCTCGGCAAAGTTAGTGACTTTTATCTGATTGCAGTGCGACTGAATACCCTTATTTCGAAGCAAAATCCCAACATACACGAAAATACACGTATATTTGCACTTTGACACAAAAGGATTTCAGAAAATGGAACTTTTCTTTACAGATGAAATAGAGGGGAAAATCTGTCGTCTGGGACAGGAAGAATCAGGACATTGCATAAAAGTGCTAAGGCACAGGAGCGGAGATGAAATATCTGTTACAGACGGAAATGGGCGTCTGTACAAATGCAGGATTTCAGACGATTCTCCGAAAAACGTTTCTGCAGAAATTATTGAGTGCACCGAAAACTGGGGACTGCACCCATATAAGCTGCAGATGGCTGTCGCTCCTACCAAAAACTCAGACAGGTATGAGTGGTTCATGGAAAAAGCCTGTGAAGTAGGAGTCGATATCATTTCCCCTGTCATAGGCAATCATTCTGAAAGGAAAATATTCAAGACTTCACGTGCAGAAAAAATACTGATATCAGCATCTAAACAGTCACTTAAAGGAATGGTCCCGGAAATACAGGAGGCCGTAAGCGTTTCAGAATTCATAAGAAAATATGGCGACACTGCAGATGACGGTGTTCTAAGGCTTATAGCTTACTGTTTTGAAGATGAAAATCACCCTAAAACATCAATAAAAAGTGCACTTGCCGGCTACTCAGGTAATGAAGTAATCATAATGATCGGACCTGAGGGAGACTTTTCAAAAGAAGAAGCCGCACTTGCCTTCAAGCACGGCTTCATTCCTGTACATCTTGGAGATTCACGCCTGCGCACTGAAACTGCTGCCATAACAGCAGTCAATGCCGTGTATTTCAAATACATGTAATAAAAACCTCAAATTCACCTGACTATCCCTGCTTCTATTTACGGATAATCTGTACCGTAGCGTCCAGCCCGACTTTTATTATAGATGAAGACTGGCCTGTAGAACCTTTCTCCAATTCAGGGGCGACGATATAGTCCACGGCTTTTTTTATCTCTTCTGAAATCTCTGAAAACTTCTTTGGAGTAGTTTCTCCTGAAATATTAGCCGAAGTGGAAACTATAGGACGACCGAATTTACGAACGAGCTCTACACAGAAATCCATCATAGGAATCCTGATTCCCACCGTGCCGTCCTCTGCCACTGCATTGGAAGCGAGAGAGTATTTGTCAACAGGAAACTTGCCCGTAACAGAATCTGCCTTAGCGGCTGAAATTTTTGCCCCAGGATAAATTATCGTCATAGGCCTGTCATTTACCTCCACCAGCTGCACAGCCATTTCAGGAATTTCCTTCACATATCTGGCCACCATGTCCATGTCGCTGGCAAGCAAGACAAGGGATTTGCTGTCAGAACGTCTTTTAATATCGTAAATTCTGGCAACAGCATTTGGGTCTGATGCATCACATCCCAGTCCCCATACTGTATCTGTGGGATAAAGAAGCACTTTTCCTGAACGCAATGCCTCCAATGCCTCTTTCAATATTTCTGATTTTTCCATATCGCTCTGCTTAAGTTCCGCAAGTAAAATTATTGATATCCGAAGAATGGTGCAGTGCCTGCGAAACTTTTTCCACCGCACATTCTTCCTTTATTTTCCAAAAGACAAACCTGCAATCACCGGATAATGGTCTGAGAACTTTACCTTAGGTGTAAAATGCGATACAGCTTTAAATGTCTCAGGAAAAATTATATAGTCAATGCGAAGCATAGGCCATAAAAAAGAATAAGTAGCTCCAAAACCTCTTCCTGCATCAGCAAAACTGTCTGAACGGCCTTTGGAGATGCGGTAATACGTATAAGACATAGGGTTGTCATTGAAATCACCGCAAACCAAGGCTGGCAACGGAGATGCAGCTATGTTTTCCAGGACCATATCAACCTGTCTTGGTCTTCGTACTATGGACCTTCTGACCTTTTCTTCTGTTTTCCGGAAAAATTCACGGTCCTTATTTCTTAAAGACTTTACAATCCTCGGAAGTGATATGCTGTAACTTTCAAGATGGCAATTATATATCCTCATTGTCTCGCCTCTTGCCACAATATCCGTATAAAGTGCCATATTTGCACTCTTCTCAAAAACTATCTTCCCCTTTCCCCGCACCGGAAATCTGCTCAATGTCACATTGCCGTAAGCACCACCCTTGCCGATATTCATATAATACTCCGAATTGTAGCCTTTAAATTTCCGTGAAAGATACGACTTAAGTCCGGATACGTTTTTAATATGAAACTCCTGTAGGCAAATGACATCTGCATTACTTTG
>CALADR010000308.1 GCA_937890845.1 uncultured Bacteroidales bacterium
TCTGCCACAAGACTGCGGCACAGTGCATCCGTATCTGCAAAACCTTTGGCCATAAAGCTTTTATATAAATTCTTCCCTGTCTCTTATATCCTTTATCCTCAACTGGACATTTACAATACCACGATAATAGTTTTCAACTATGGAATAACAGATATCGACAGGATTTCCGGCCTTTATATGGTCGAAATGTCCGGCCTTGTTGAAGGCTATGGCAGAAATATGGTGGTACGGCTGGGACTCCTGTATAAGTTCAAGCTTAAGATGTCCTGCGTCCGCCCCGACCTTACGGCCATTGCCGTTGTCATAGACATTTTCAGTCATGAAAACAGGGGCATTGTTGCCCGGCCCGAAAGGCTGGAACTGCTTCAATATCCTGAAAAACTTAGGTGTAATCTGCTCGAAATCAAGCTTGGCATCGACTGTTATCACAGGGACTGTCATATCAGTGGTTATCTTGTTTCCGATAAACTTCTCTATACGTTCACAAAATTCAGGAAGTCTCTCCTCCTTCATGGTAAGACCGGCGGCATAGAGATGCCCACCGAAATTGTCCAGCAAATCTGCACAGCTCTCTATTGCATCATAAAGGTCAAAACCCTGAACACTTCTGGCAGACCCTGTAACAAGGCCGTTCGACTTTGTCAGCACAATCGTAGGACGGTAAAACGCTTCCACAAGTCTTGAAGCTACAATACCGACCACTCCTTTATGCCAGTCAGGATTATATACTATAGTCGCATTGCAGGCAGACAGGCAATTCCCGCTTTTCACCATCTCAAGGGCTTCGTGCGTAATGCGTCTGTCAATATCCTTACGCTCATTGTTATGCTCATTGATTTCGCATCCTATTCTGGATGCCGTCTCCTCGTCAGTAGCCGTCAGCAGCTCTACCGCCATACGGCCTGACTCCATACGGCCTGCGGCATTGATTCTCGGACCGATCTTGAAAACTATATCGTCAATGGAAATATGAGAAGGGTCCAGACCGGAGAGCCTTATCATGGACAGAAGTCCCATACGCGGACTCTCGTTTATCTGCTTCAGTCCGAAATGCGCCAGTATCCTGTTCTCCCCTATCACGGAAACCAGATCGGAAGCAATACTTACAACCAGAAGATCAAGAAGGGGTATCAATGTGTCGAACGGAATCCCGCACCTCATCGAATATGCCTGTACAAGCTTGAAACCCACTCCGCATCCCGACAAGTCATCGAAAGGATAATTGCAGTCAACACGCTTGGGGTCAAGCACAGCCACAGCAGCAGGAAGCTCATTCTCAGGAAGATGATGATCACAGATGATCATATCAATCCCCTTTGACGCAGCATAATCCACTTTGTCGTTTGCCTTGATTCCGCAGTCAAGCGTGATAATGAGGGAAAATCCGTTTTCCTCCGCCCAGTTGATGCCTTTATATGAAACACCGTATCCTTCATCATAACGGTCCGGAATATAGAAATCTACAGTCCTGGTCAATCTTCGCAAAAACGAATAAACCAGGGAAACAGCGGTAGTGCCGTCCACATCATAATCACCATAAACCAGGATTTTCTCTCCCGATGAGACAGCCTTGCAAAGCCTGTCAACAGCCTTGTCCATATCCTTCATAAGGAATGGATCATGAAGGTTTGCCAGATCAGGGCGGAAAAACGACCTGGCCTCCTGGAATGTATTGACCCCTCTCTGAACTAAAAGTTCGGCCAGTACAGGGTCAACTCCAAGTTCAGAAGACAGGCGGCTCACTGTATCACAATCCGCAGAATCCTTGAATATCCACTTTTTTTCCTTCGGCATAGCTTACAAAGATAGATAAAATTTTCCAATCATCTTCCAAGATGCCGTTCTGATTTTAAGAAGCCAGTCTGAATTTGTGGAATTCGGACTGGCTTTCTGCTTTTTATGGCATCACTAAAGCTCAATTATAGCTTTTATTATAATCAATATCGTATCTATAGTCGCAAATAACTTGCTCACCTTTACCAAGACACTCTTCAAACGCCTTTCCGGCAAGAGGCTGCGCCCACCTGTTACTATACGTATAGCCGGAAAGAAAGCGTGATTCATATTCGCTACGAGACCATACAGCACCCGGAATTTTCAAATCCGCATACACTTTACACCCCGCCTCTCTTTTTATTGAATACAATACATCGGGATTGATATCAGGATAATCGGCTTTGGGTCTCATCACCGCCTTCAGACACAGGCTTTCAGGCAGTAAAGTACTGGCATTGTCTAGTTTGTAAGTCCACTTTTCCTCCGTTAAGACTACTGTATTTTCTTTATTTTTATCATCAATATATGTCACAGAAACGTCAAAATAATCCAAAATATCAGCCGACACTTCTATATTGAACGTAGCACGTATTCCACAAATAATCTTATTTTCATCGTCTTTCCGGCATGAAGAAAAAACAAACCACAAAAGACACACCGGAAGAAATGACATTATTCTCAATATGACAGTCTTTTTCATTCTGAATGATGTTTATTATGAAACTCTTTATTTGTTCCTGCCACGTTGGGTTATAGTTGCAGTGTCGGTAAATATACGCGACCTCACTTCAAGCACAAGATGCCTCTTCACCCCGTCGTTGGCTCCTACTTTCAATCTCAATTTTTTCTCGCCACATCTTTCAAGAGTGAACCAGTCTCCGACTATAGGACCTTTCTCAAACTCTTCTCCTAAACATTCGGTCATTTCAGACAAATCGGAATTATCACCGAGAATCTGATAACTCCCGAATTTTTTGCCGTGCACATCAAATACGACCTCATGTGCATCACAGTCCAATAGAATGGTCTCAGGATAGATTTCTATAGGATAGTCCTTTGAGCAGGAATTGAATGCAAGAGACAAAACACACAAGAGCAAATATAAAATCAGACTTCTTATCATAAACAATTTTTTCATTGATTGACGATTAACCATAAAATAACATTACCCGCAACTATTATTTTAAATCATGATATTATATGTAAATATCACATACGTTTGAAGTTGCTTGTTTTTGCAATTAATATTGATAAAAAGTCGCTTCTACCTATTGACAAAGGAGAAGCGGAAACATATAAGGTGGCAAATCGTCCGCAGGCATAGATTAAATTTTTCAAGTACCGTAAATATACATAAATATTACATTAAAAACAACAGCATCCACAAAATTCAATAGTTCAGATACTTCGTTCGAAATGACAAAAATCAACCCGAAAGTGCCCTGAATGAATTTTTGAAAGATTTTTAAACAGCTTATAAGCCTTTTTATGAATCTTTTGTCGTATTTTTGTAATTTGTGCGCAATTCTCACTGGAGAATGGCACCATTATGATGAAAATTTAAAAGGAAAGATATATGGAAAACTTGGATTTGAACGAACAGGAGAGAAACAGGCGCGAAGCCTTAGGAAAACTCAGAGAACTCGGCATTGAGCCGTATCCGGCAGCATTGTACCCGGTAAATGCTACAGCACAGAAGATTAAGGACGAATTCGACCCTGAAAAAGGCAATCTGGACGACGTAGTGATTGCCGGAAGGATAATGACTCGCAGGATTATGGGAGCGGCGTCTTTCATTGAACTTCAGGACGAGACAGGAAGAATCCAGGTGTATATAAAAAGGGATGAAATCTGCCCCGAGGAAGACAAGACCATGTACAACACCGTGTTCAAGAAGCTTCTGGATATAGGCGATATCATCGGAATCAAGGGATATGCCTTCATCACACAGACAGGACAGCTTTCAGTACACGCAAAGGAACTTACAGTCCTGAGCAAGTCCCTGAGGGTGCTTCCTATAGTCAAAGAAAAAGACGGAGAGGTCTATGACGCTTTCTCTGACCCTGAGCTTAAATACAGACAAAGATATGTGGATCTTATCGTAAACCCTCAGGTCCGCGAAACATTCATAAAGAGAAGCAAGATCATCGCTACGATGCGTGAGTACTTCAACGCAGCCGGCTGTCTGGAAGTGGAGACACCTATCCTTCAGTCAATCCCAGGAGGAGCTGCGGCCCGTCCGTTCATCACCCACCACAACGCCCTTGACATTCCGCTCTATCTGCGTATTGCCAACGAGCTTTACCTCAAGAGACTGATTGTCGGCGGATATTCAGGAGTATATGAGTTTGCAAAAGACTTCCGCAACGAAGGAATGGACAAGACCCACAACCCTGAGTTCACCTGTATGGAGATTTATGTAGCATACAAGGACTATATCTGGATGATGGAGTTCGTGGAGAACATGCTTGAAAAAATCGCAACTACTCTTCACGGCACTACTGAGGTGACCATCGGTGAAAACAAGGTAGATTTCAAGCCGCCTTTCAGAAGGCTTCCTATGCTTGAGGCCATAAAGGAATATGCAGGCGTGGATATAGCAGGAATGGATGAGGAGCAGCTCCGCGCCACCTGCAAGGAACTCCATGTCCCTATCGACGAGTCTTTTGGAAAGGGCAAGCTGATAGACGCTATCTTCGGAGAATACTGCGAGGACAAGCTCGTACAGCCTACTTTCATCACTGACTACCCTGTAGAAATGTCACCTCTGACCAAGAGGCACCGCGAAAATCCTGAACTCACCGAGCGTTTCGAGCTTTTCGTATGCGGCAAGGAGCTGGCCAATGCATATAGCGAGCTCAACGACCCTATCGACCAGCTGGAGAGATTCCAGGAGCAGCTCAAGCTCAAGGACAAGGGAGATGATGAGGCTATGTTCATCGATATGGACTTTGTACGCGCCCTTGAATACGGTATGCCACCTACATCAGGAATGGGTATGGGTATAGACCGTCTGACTATGTTCATGACCAACTCCCCTACTATCCAGGATGTGCTCTTCTTCCCGCAGATGAGACCTAAGTCAGTGGAATAGGAAAAAAATTGCAAGAGGCTGTATCGGAATATTTGTCTTGATGCGGCCTCTTGTTTTTTATAGTCAAACGCGGTACCAACTGGCGGAGATATAAACAATCCACATGGTTTTCAACAGAACATTTTGCCGCTACCGGCAAATTAATATATTTTAAGAATGTATTTATGACCCGAATTGAACAGGAAAAAGTAACAGTAAGACACATGATAGAGCTATGGTGCAGGAAGCGCCACGGAAAGGAAACCCTTTGCGAAGAATGCCGCGAACTTCTTGATTATGCCATCTCCCGCCTGGAAAAGTGCAGATTCGGAAACGGCAAGACCAAATGCCACAAATGTCCGATTCATTGCTACAAGCCGGAAATGAGAGAAAAGATACGCCGGGTGATGAAATATTCAGGTCCGAGGATGATTTTTCACCATCCTGCAGAAGCTTTTAAGTACATATTATCAAAATAACCAGACACCGAACAGCTACTGCCACCGAACAGCTACTGCATGGGGGTCATTTTTTCTTCCTTTTGGGATTGGCTGGAAACCAGCCTTTCTTAACTCTCTTCTCCTGCTCGAAAATCTCAAGCACTGTCCACAGTGAGCTGAATGAGAACACCCCGAGGATTGCAGATACAATAGTATCATCTACCATAAGCGATGCTGCCCCGAACAGTATAGCCACAAGTACAAAGACCCACCAGCATCCCTTTCCGAAGTAATATTCGGCTTTTATGACTATAGGATGGAAAAGTCCGATTATAAGGAAGGCTGATACGCCTAAAATGATTCCGTCAAAATTCATATATCAGAAGTTCATTAAAGTGAAAATAATAACCTGCATCAGATTTTGATTATAGACTGGTTTCCAAAAGAGAATCCGGCGTCGTCAAACGACTGGTGACAAGGCCAATATAGAACAGAAAGATATTCATAATATGATACTGTTTACTTTAAAGGTATTTCATACTGTAATATCAAGCGACAGGAGCGAACGTCTGAGTCCGCCATACTTCCTGAGTTCAGGTACAGAAACGGTAAAGCCTTTTTTCAGGAAATTGGTCATACTGAATGTATTGTCCGGATCGACCGTGGTAAGCATCCTGTCTGCGCCAAGCCGGACAGCCAGTTCAACAGAGCAAGTTATAAATATCCCGTGAAGTCCGAAGCCTCTGTAATCCGGAGAAACTGCCACAGCATCGAATGTTACTGTTTTAAGAGGATCAAGACCTGCATCATACGCCAGATTGCGGTCTTCAGACTCCATGTTAACGACAAGAACTGCAAAAGCGGCAAGCCCGACTTCCATATCCGGTGTGCGGCATATCCGTCTGTCATCCACTACCGGTACTGCAACAAGGACGATATCATTCCTCAGCGAGTCTTTCATCTCGTCTTCAGACAGAGGAAAGAACATCCTGTCATCAGGCATGGCACGCCTTACCGTCTCCTGCAAATGCATAAGCTTTTCTGCCATAGAGATATCCGCACGACAGATAGAAAAAGCCTTTCTGCCGCATTCTGCAATGTGAATTTGGTCTAGTTCTCCGACTATCATCCTTTTTGATATTTATTTGCGTGCAAAGATAGACAAGATATTCATAAAGAAGGTAAGGTTGTTCTTCTATATTCGCTATCTTTGCAGGATTATGAGGACAGAAATTATCACATCAGCACAGAATCCTAAAATCAAGGAGCTTCTGGCCCTGCAGGAGAAATCCAGGCACAGGAGGGAGAAAGGAATTTTCGTAGTGGAGGGCCGCAGGGAGCTGGGGCACTGCATTGACGCAGGATATAATGTAAAGACGTTATTTATATGCCGCGAAATAATTCCGGAGGCGGACTTAAATGAGATTCTCGGGAAAATTGGGAAGCAGGCAGGGGCGGAACGGCTAACAGTAGCGGAAGTTCCTGCACAGTTGTATGAAAAAGTGGCATACAGAGGCGGGACTGAAGGGATAATTGCAGAGATGATGTGCAGAGATACTGCGCTTGAGGATATAAACCTGTCTGAAAATCCTCTGATAATGGTGCTGGAAAGTGTGGAGAAACCCGGCAACCTCGGAGCCGTGCTCCGCAGCGCCGATGCGGCAGGTGCCGATGCTGTGATAATCTGCGATCCGCTCACTGACCTTTACAACCCGAACCTCATCCGGTCCAGCATCGGCGCTGTCTTTTCAAGACAGGTTGCTGCCGCTTCATCCGCCGAGACAATAGCATGGCTCAAAGCGCATGACATAAAAATTCTTACCGCCCAGCTGCAGGACTCCAAGCCTTACTATGACCGCGACATGCGCGGCGGGGTGGCCATCGTGATGGGCACTGAGGCCACAGGCCTCTCGGATGTCTGGAGGACAGCCGCCGACGCACACATCATGATACCTATGCTAGGCCGCCTGGACTCTCTCAATGTATCGGTTTCCGCTGCAATCCTGCTTTACGAAGCCGTACGCCAGCGCCAGACAGTGCAAAAGTAGATTTTCCGCTACGATTCAAGTATGATAGAAGAGACAGACAACAAACGCTTCGGACTTATCGGAGACCCTATAACAGGATCTTTCAGTCCCGACCTTTTCAAGGCAGCATACAACGGGAAATATCCCTATGACCTCATACACGGAAGCGACTTCGAAACATCATACAGGAAATTCCTCGATTGCTATGCAGGAATAAATGTCACTGCCCCATTCAAAGAAAAAGCCATACTCAAGGCAGATATCACCGATCCGGCATGCAGGAAAATAGGGGCTGCAAACATTTTAGTCAAGACCAGAGATGGTATTGCCGCATACAACTCCGACTACACCGGAATCACTGTCAGCCTGCTCTCTGGAATTATCAGCCGTTACACTGGCGGACACGGAAATGCATGCCGGTCAGCAGGTAAAGCAGCATTGGACTTGTACCACTCTTCCACCCCTCTGGACAAAGAAATCCTGCGAATATACGGACGCAGGCCAAAAGTTCTTATAGTAGGATGCGGGGGAGCGGGGAAAGCAGCAGCCATAGCTGCAGGTGACCTGGGAATGGAAACTATACTTATGAACAGGACTGTTGAAAAGGCACAGTCAATAGCCTCCGCTCTGCCTGAATACTCATTCAAGATATCAGGGACAGATGATTTCAAGCTACTTTTCAAAAAAAGCGACATAATAATCTACACCATTCCAGAAAAAATAGATGCAATATCGGATCTTGAGCCGTCCGACTGGCAGGATAAAGGCGAGAAAGGAAAAATAATCCTGGAGGCCAACTACAAAAAACCATCCTTCGACAATTCTGTATTAGATATGATGTCTGATGCATCACCTGATTCCATATATATATCCGGCAAGCAGTGGCTTCTCTATCAGGGAGCGGGCTACAGTATTATGACTGGAGAAACACCGGACATTGTGTCGATGGCAAAATTATTTCATTTCTATGAAATTAATGACTAACTTGCGCTGTTAAAATATATGAAAATATGTCATTGAATAAAGTAATGCTGATCGGTAACGTAGGAAAAGATCCTGAGGTACGTTACCTTGAGAGTTCCGGTAATACAAAAGTAGCTACTTTTACTCTTGCCACCACTGAAAGGTACAAAGACAGAAACGGTGAAAACAGAGAGAATACGGAGTGGCACAATATCGTAGCTTGGAGAAATACAGCTGATGTCGTGGAAAGATTCGTAAGGAAAGGCACTCAAGTCTATATTGAAGGCCGCATCCGCACAAGATCATGGGATGACCAGAGCGGAAACAAACGCTACACTACCGAGATTATGGCAGACAACCTCCAGCTCCTCGGCAGAAAAGCCGACAACCCTGCCACACAGCCAGGAGGATATCAGGCTCCAGCCCAGAACGGAGGATATTCCGGCCAGGGCGGTTATGGAAATCAGGGCAGCTATCAGCAAAACACATATGGCGGATCAGCCTACGGACAGCCGGCACAGAACCAGCCGATAAATCAGGTGCCTGCCTCTGCAGACGATCTTCCGGAAGATGATCTTCCATTCTAAGAATTAAATAACAACTTTAATAATAAATACGGCTTGAAATGTTAGACGTAGTATTGGGCCTTCAATGGGGAGACGAAGGCAAAGGTAAAATCGTGGATGTCCTTGCAGAACGCTATCCTGTTGTAGCCAGATTTCAGGGAGGTCCCAACGCAGGACACTCTCTTCATTTTGAAGGCAAAAGTTTTGTATTGAGGTCAATTCCATCGGGAATTTTCAGAAAAGATGCCATCAACATTGTAGGAAACGGTGTCGTACTTGACCCGATAACATTCCGTCAGGAGTGCGAAAATATCGCAAAGACAGGCATTACAGTACAGGAAAGAATAGTGATTGCCAAAAAGGCTCACCTTATCCTTCCTACTCACAGACTTCTTGATGCAGCCAACGAGGCCGCAATGGGAAAAGGCAAAATCGGTTCGACACTTAAAGGTATCGGACCTACATATACTGACAAGGTAAGCCGTAACGGACTGCGTGTCGGTGATATCCTTGCACCGGATTTTAGCGAAAGATATGCAAAACTGAAAAACAGACACGTAAAGCAGTTGCAGCAGATGGGATTCGAATGCAATCCTGATGCTGAAGAGGCAGCATTCATGGAGGCAGTATCCTTCCTTAAGGAATTCAAACTTGTTGACTGCGAATACTTTATCAACGATGAGCTAAAAACAAAGTCAATCCTTGCAGAAGGCGCACAGGGCTCTATGCTTGACATTGACTACGGCTCATATCCTTTCGTGACATCTTCATCGACTGCCTGCGCAGGAGCCTGCATAGGTCTTGGTGTAGCACCGTCGCAGATAGGACATGTATATGGTATCTTCAAAGCATACTGTACCCGTGTAGGCAGCGGTCCTTTCCCTACAGAGCTTTTCGATGAGACCGGAGAAAGACTCAGAAAGATAGGAAACGAATTCGGAGCAGTGACAGGAAGGCCTCGCAGAACAGGATGGCTCGACCTGGTAGCTTTGAAATATGCAGTAATGCTCAGCGGAGTGACTGACCTTATAATGATGAAATCTGACTGCCTCGATTCATTCGAGACTATTAAAGTATGTACATCATACAAGGTAGACGGAGAGGAAACTGCTCAGGTTCCTTTCGATACATACGCAGAAATAGAGCCTGTATATACAGAGTTCAAAGGCTGGAATACAGATCTGACAGGCTGCCAGAAAGAAGAGGATCTGCCAGCAGAGTTCAAGAACTACATTGATTTTATGGAAAGCTACCTCGGTGTTCCTATCAAGATTATTTCTGTAGGTCCTGACCGCGACGCTACCATCTTCAGGTAGAAAAGCTAAAATATCAAATCGAGTAGGAGGAAAACGAAAGTATTCTTCCTACTTTCGTTTTCCGTCCTCTCTCACCACCACCGTACAAGCGGTTCCGCATACGGCGGTTCTCTATTTTACGTGCAATCTG
>CALADR010000309.1 GCA_937890845.1 uncultured Bacteroidales bacterium
CTCGCTGACCAGAATCTTATCGAATTTACCGAACACCTCGGCTGTGTTTTTCGGAAGAGGATTGATATAGTCAAAGTGAGCGTAACTTACTTCTTTTCCTGATGCCCTTACTTCAGATACTGCAGAAAGTAGATGACCGTATGTTCCGCCCCAGCCTACAACCAGCAACTTTCCTGATGCTTTTCCGCAGACATGCAGTTCCGGAATGAAATCTGCCACCTTGGCTACTTTCTCAGCGCGCTCCCGAACCATTACCTCATGATTTACAGGATCGGAAGAAAGCACACCATGATGATTCTTTTCCAGTCCGCCTACTCTGTGTTCAAAGCCCTTCTGACCAGGAAGACCCCATCTGCGGGCCAATGTCTGAGGATCTCTTTCAAACGGATAATATTTCTTACCCTCCTCTGCCACTGCATATGGAGGTTTGATTTCAGGATAATCAGACATCGAAGGAATAAGCCAAGGCTCGGAACCATTGCCGAGGAATCCTTCTGAAAGCAACATCACAGGCATCATATGCTCAAGTGCTATCTTTGAAGCCATGAATGCCGCATCAAAGCAGTGTGACGGAGAATGCGCAGCAACTATTGCCATAGGACATTCACCGTTTCTGCCATACAAAGCCTGATTAAGGTCGGTCTGCTCTGTCTTGGTAGGAATACCTGTAGAAGGACCGGCCCTCTGGACATCGACTACGACCAGCGGAAGCTCAGTCATTACAGCCAGGCCAAGTGCCTCTGATTTCAGAGAAAGACCAGGACCCGAAGTAGTTGTTACTGCAAGATTGCCGGCAAAAGCCGCACCTATGGCAGTACAGATTCCGGCGATTTCATCTTCCGCCTGAAGAGTTTTGGCTCCCAGGCTCTTGTGAATTGCGAGTTCCTCCAAAATAGCAGTTGCCGGAGTAATAGGATATGATCCGCAGAAAAGAGGAAGTCCTGATTTCTCGGATGCAGCCAAAAGGCCCCATGCTACAGCCTGGTTTCCTGTTATATTCCTGTAAAGACCTGCTTTCTTATGTGCAGGCTCTACAGTATAGGTATTAGGAATTGCCTGAATGTTTGCCGCATAGTTATATCCGTCATTCACAACCTTCTCATTAGGTGCAATGAGTTCAGGATGCTTCTTGCGGAATTTCTTTTCGAGATACTGGTGAATATATTCTACAGGGCGGCTGTAGATAAAGCAGGCCATACCCAGAGTGAACATATTCTTACACTTATGTACAGTCTTGACATCCAGACCGCTATCTTTAAGACTTTCCTCTGTAAGGGAAGTGATGTTCGCTGCGATTATGGTTCTGTCACTGATATTAAGTTCTTCTATCGGATCGCCCTTGAAGCCGGCCTTTGCGAGACCTTGCTCATCGAAAGCATCGGCATCCAGAAGAACCATAGCTGTCCTTTTCAGCCACTTCGCATTGGCCTTAAGAGCAGCAGGATTCATAGCGACCAGAAGGTCGCAATAATCTCCTGGAGTATTCACATCTTCACATCCGATATGGACCTGAAAACCTGAAACACCGGATACAGTGCCATGAGGCGCTCTAATCTCAGCAGGAAAATCGGGGAATGTGGACAACCCGTTTCCATAAACTGCGGACATATCTGCAAAAAGAGACCCGGTGAGCTGCATACCATCTCCCGAATCTCCTGCAAATCTTATCACAACATCCGTAGTATCTATTACTTTGTGTTGCATTACGACTTAAAATATATAATCAATTATTGGTTAAAAGCACACAAATGTAATAAATTTTTGCAATGTTGTTACATATTTCTAATAAATTTTAAGTTTTCAGCAGATTTACCTTAAATAAAAGCTCTACAGGACAAAACCGGCTCCGATTCTTACCGGCTCAGTTTCCAAGTTTTATCCACTCTGCTATTTCCGTCACCTTAAAAGGATGGCGGACAGCCTCCCTGGCAGCCTTCTGTGCCGCAGCTCGATATTCCGGAGAAACCCCGTCTGGAGCATAAGGATTGCCTGTAACATTTCCGAAAAGTTTCTCGAACCACGCGCATGCCGCCGTATATCTTCCCCACTTCAAGTCAAGATGATACCCGTCTCTGGTCATATTGTCTCCGATAAAAGACGTCCTGGCATTCTGAACCGCAGTTCCGGAAGGTACTATCGTCTTTATTCCGACAAGTCTTGCCGCTTTACGGCTTGCACCGACTATCGACAGATACATTTTCATCTGATCTCTGTCATAATTGGCAAATCCCTTATGGTCCGAATCACAGGAGTATGCCCAAGTCTGGTGAAAAATTATCCTTGTCTTTTTACCTACCCTTGACTTCACATAGCCGTACAGTTCCGTAAGCCATGGTTCATATGTTTCAATCTGACCCGAAAGCGAACTTGCCTGCTGAAGACTCACATAATCCCAATTCTCATCATCTACAATATCTTGAAGAGATACCTTTTCGGCTTCTTTTTTAATTCCATCACCTTCTATCTTGCGATAGGCATACGCTCCTTCCCCGCTTCTGGAATTTTTCACATGGCGTTCCAGAGAGCAGCCTCCTATATAGGCATTGCCGATAATGACACGAATCCCTTCCCCCTCTACAAGATCGTAAAGATTCTGTTCTATGGCATCCTGTGAAAAACTGTTCCCTATAGCCAGAATTCTTACTGTATCTCTTACTGCTTTCCTTCCGGCTCCTGCTGCAGATAAATCAGTACAAAGAAGGAATACAGCCCAAAAGACAAGTAAAAAAGATTTGAAAGTACGTTTCATAGTGTATCAATTATTTTGTTAATATGTCTCATATTTCAATTGAGCCTGATATCATGCAATCTCTCGCATCCATTCATGTATAGACTTCCGCAAGTCCTTAAAACTGCTTTAAGACAACATCTAAATCTGCTCAAACACATCCCTTGCAAGAACATATGCATCAAGTGTATCCGACACTGCTTTCCAATGTTCTCTAACAGAAGCGAAATCCTCCATAAGCTCCTTTTTCACAGGTTCAGCAGGCGGGGATTCCATTTTAAGAGGATTTACAGGAGTCCCGTTCTTCCAGACCCTGAAATCAAGATGCGGTCCGGTACAGCGTCCTGTCGCCCCGACATATCCTATGACGTCACCCTGACGGACCCTTTTTCCGGGCTTGAGACCTGAAGCGTATCTGGAAAGATGGAGATATGCTGTCTTATAGACAGAGTTGTGCTTTATACGTACTACATTGCCACCGGCACCTTCATACTTCATACTTGTAACCACCCCGTCTCCGATAGACATCACCGGAGTCCCGGAAGGCGCAGCATAATCCACTCCGGTATGAGGCTGTACCTTTCTGGTAACAGGATGTCTGCGGGAATAGGAAAAGCCTGAACTCACTCTGGAGTACGACAGAGGTGCTTTCAAGAAAGCCTTGCGCATGCTTTCCCCTTTTTCGTTCCAGTAAATGTTTCCTCCGTCACCCTGATTGAACATTATTGCGCATATATTCTCTTCCCCTCTTGAAAATACGGCATATCTTACCGTATCTACAGCTATAATATCTCCTTCACATACTTTCTGGTCATAATAAACCCGGAACCTGTCCCCTTTCTGCAATCCGAAAAAATCCACCGTCCAGGCATATATGTCAGACAGACTCAGTATAAGCAAAGGAGAAGCACCTTTATCAAGCATGTCGTCCCACAGCGAGTGCCTGATGGTCACATCCGCATATTTACTCTCTACAGAAACAGGACGCCCTACAACATAGGCCTCAAAAGGAGGCCTGCACTTGAAAACTATACTGTTAACCTTGTCTATATCATAAACAAGATAGCCTAGCGTGTCAGACAGCGAATAAGCCCTGTACGCATTGCCTACCCTGATTTTCCTGACATCGAAAACACTGTCGCATACCTGAAAAGAACTCCCCTCGTCCAATCCGGCCTTCTTTCTTTTCATACTTTTCAGGGTCAAACCTCAGAATGGAAGCCTCAGACAGTTCCGCGGGTACTTCTGAGACCATTGCGGCATCCTCCCGTGCACTGTCATCTCTACCCTCTCGCCCTTCCGTACAGGACGACAGAAACAACAGCACGGCAACAGCACATAAAACCGTTACGGACAAAACAGATATGTTCTTCATATTCTATTCTTTTACTTAACTTTTGCAGCCCTGACTTACTTCGTCGCGAGAGCACATCTGCAAAAATACTAAGAATCTCAGAAGCTGCCTGATATTTTTCAAAAATCATTGTTGCAGACAAGAAATGTTTCACTGATTTTCCAGCCAATATCATATCCGGAGCCGGCTCTCCCGGCTGTGGAAAAATGTGTAAAATTTTGGAATAAAATGGAAAATAATTCCTACTTTTGCATTGATTGTATAATATAGAGGAATGTGCAGTTTGACTGCTTGGTTTAAAGTGTCAGATATGATGAAATTTATCGGAGAATACTGCGGGAAAGTCGATGACAAGGGAAGGATTATTTTTCCCTCGGCATTCAAGACCCTCATGCCGTCCGATACCGAAATGAAGTTCGTCATAAAAAAAGACATTTTTTCCGACTGTCTTGAAATGTACACATACGAAGAATGGGAACGCCAATCAGAGGCAGTAAAGTCAAAACTCAACTTCTTCAACAGACAGCACGCAACTTTCTGGAGAGAATATATGCGTAACAGGGCGGTTGTCGTACCGGATGCAAAGCTTGGACGCATATCCGTACCGAAAAAACTTCTTGAGGCCATAGGTGCCGAAAAGGAGATTATATTCTGCGGAAACGACTACAAAATAGAAATATGGGCAAAAGACAGATATGAATCCGAAGCCTTGTCAGAGCAGGAGTACGCAGCCCTGGCCGATATGCTGTCTGACTTGAAATAGGAGGAGCAATGTATGTCAGAATACCATATACCCGTACTGCTGGACGAGAGTGTTTCCGCTCTCATAACTGATATTTCCGGAATATATGCCGATGCCACATTCGGAGGAGGAGGACACACATCCGAGATTCTTTCAAGGCTGGATTCCAACGGCCGTGTAATCGCATTCGACCGGGATGCCGATGCTATAGGCAACAGATTAAACGACGCTAGACTCACTCTGGTCCGGAACAACTTCCGCTTTATCCATAACTTTATCCTTTATTCGGGATACCGTACAGGAATTGACGGAGTACTGGCCGACCTTGGTGTATCGTCACATCAGTTCGATACAGCGGAAAGAGGCTTTTCTTTCAGATATGACGCACCTCTTGATATGAGGATGAACGACAAGGCCGAAACCTCTGCAGCAGATATCATAAACCGAAAAAGTGAAGAAGAGCTTGAAAAGATATTCAGGCTTTACGGAGAAGTCGAAGGCAGCAGGAGGCTGGCAAGACTGATATGCGCAGCCAGGGAGCAGTCTCCGGTCACTACCACGTCCCAGCTTGCAAAGGCCATCGAAAGCATGCTGCCGAAATTTGCAGAACATAAATTTCTGGCAAAGGTATATCAGGCACTGCGCATCGAAGTAAACCAGGAGATGAAATCCCTTGAAAAACTCCTGGAAGGTGCTACCGAATCTCTGAAACCCGGAGGCCGTCTTGTAGTAATTACATATCATTCTCTTGAAGACAGGATGGTAAAGAACTTCATAAAGACCGGCAATATTGACGGCAAGACGGAAAAAGACTTGTACGGAAACGTTTCAGCGCCACTCAGAGCCCTGAACAGGAAGCCTGTACTTCCGGAAGAGAGCGAAATAGCATCCAACACAAGAGCGAGGAGTGCAAAATTAAGGATTGCGGAAAAAATTTGACAGACATGAAGATATCCTGGAAAATAATATGGGAATTCGCGAAAAACAGCTTCATGGCTATACTGCACGGGGAATTTCTGCTAAGGCTTCGTATAGACAGATATTTCATACATATCTTTTACTTCTTCGTACTGTGCACGCTGAACATCTGGATGACATTGAAAATAGAACAGACAATGCTCCAGGTAGAAAACAATAAAGTCAAACTTGAAGAACTTAAAATATATCACGCTCAGAAGACATGTGAACTTGTAAGCCTTGACAGGCTAAGTACAATCCAGAAAATGCTTGTTGAAAAAGGATCAAAACTGACAGTGCCGGACAAGCCTGCAGACAGATTGAAATAAAAATGATGACAGACAGAAATAAAAACACTGAAAAGAAAACAATTCAGGACAAAGATACGAGAGACAAGACCGGCGTGATCTTGTCCAATCTTCATTTTATAGCTATCTGTCTCGCTTTTATCCTTATCGGCCGGCTCATTTACATACAGCTCATATACAAGCCTGATCCTCTGCTTGAAAAATACCTGACTGCACAGGTAAGAAAAGATATCACTGACCCTGTACGCGGCTCCATCTACGCAAAAGACGGAAGACTGCTTGCAGCCTCTGTGCCTATGTACCAGATATACATGGACTGTACAGTCCAGAAAGAAGCATTTGCATCACGAGGGAAAAAGGGAGAAGCAAAAGAAAAAGAGTGGCTTTCCAAAGCCAGAAAACTTTCTGAAGGTCTATCCTCGGTATTCAAGGACAAATCTGCAGACGAATATTACAAAATCATAACCAAAGGACGCAGAGAAGGGCGAAGATATGTAAAAATCGGCCATCAGATAGACCACGGGAAGCTGCAGGAAATAAAGCAGCTGCCTCTATTCAACGAAGGTAGCTATAAGGGAGGAATGATAGTCGAGAAAATAGATACACGCAAATATCCTTATGGAGCACTCGCGAGAAGAGTCATCGGCTACGTAAAAGACAACAGCAATTCCTCCGGCAACAACCTGATCGGACTTGAAGGTAAGTTCAACTATCTTCTTCACGGACAGGAAGGTATACAGTGGCAACGCCGCACTGACAATAAAGGATGGATTACAGATTATGACAGCACAATAGTCCACGTAAAGAACGGTCTTGACCTTAAGACGACAATAGATATTGATATACAGGACATTGCAGACAAGGCCTTAAGGGAGAGAATTTCCGATATAGACGATGTGGAAGGAGGATGCGCCATTGTACTTGATGTACAGACCGGAGCAATAAGGGCTATGGCCAATCTTACAAGAGACAAAGACGGCAATCTCAGGGAGATTTATAACTATGCAATCGGCACTGCCGGAGAACCGGGCTCCGTATTCAAGCTTGCGACATTGATGACTTTGATCGAAGAAGACAAGGTCAGGCTTTCCAATATGGTACCGACATTCAGAGGAAACTGGCCCTACAAAGGGGAGAAAATACCAAGAGACCCATATCTGGCAAACTGGAAATCAGACAAAATATCCATTGCCGATGCACTGAAAATATCATCAAACAATGTATTCAGATATTTGACAAGAGAGCATTACGGGAACAAGCCAAAACATTTCATTGACAAGCTCTATGAATATAAACTGAACGAGAAATTCGAGTTTGATTTGACAGGTTTGGCCATACCGAATATACCAAGCCCCGGCAAAGACACCAGAGTATGGAGCGGCACTACATTGGAATCAGTCGCAGTCGGATACAGCATAAGTGAAACACCTCTGCATATGGCCATGTTTTACAATGCCATAGCAAACAAAGGCAAGCTTATGAAACCTTATCTTGTAGAGGCTGTTGAAAAGGATGGTGAAATCAAGAAAAAGATAGGACCATCGGTACTGAACGGTTCAATATGCTCAAAAGCGACAGCAGACACACTTACTGAAGGACTTAAAAAAGTAGTTTCCGAAGGAACAGGAAGATACGCATTCAAAAATGCAGCCTGTCAGGTCGCAGGAAAAACAGGTACAGCCAGAGTTGCTTTCGAAGTAGATCGGAACGGAAAGAAGGTCATTGCATATCAGGATGCCCAGGGACGCAAAAAACACCAGGCTACATTCGTAGGCTTCTTCCCTGCTGACGAACCGAAATACACTGCAATAGTAGTAGTATATTCAAAACTTTCTACCAAGAACTTCTACGGAGCGGCATACGCAGCTCCTGTACTGAGAAAGATTGTTGACAATGTATATACTCTTGATCCGTCATGGGGTGAAGAAATAAAGGGACGCGGGAGAATTCCTGAAATGAAATCTTCCGCAATAGAAAAAGGGCTTGACAAACTGATTGCGGTACCCGATGTAAAGGGCATGGGACTTAAAGATGCGATATATTCCATTGAAAACTGCGGATACAAATGCATCTACAGCGGCACAGGGCACGTAGTGCAGCAAACCCCCGCAGCAGGTAGTGAAATAAGAAAGGGCTCTACTGTAACATTGATACTCAAATGAAACTGAAGGAAATAATAATTGACAGCGGCGCCACCACCGCATTTGGAGATGACTCCATTGAAATATCATCAATTTGCAGCGATTCGAGAAAAGTCACTGCAGGGTCTCTGTTCATTGCAGTCAAAGGCTTTGCCGGAGACGGACACTCATTTATCGGCAAAGCTCTTGAAAAAGGAGCGTCCGCAATCGTATTCGAAGACGGGAATACGCTTGAAAATGAATTGGCAAAAACTTTCGGCATTGGCAAAGAAAGTCCGGAAAATAACTCTGGCAATAGGCAGAGCCACATTGATCTAGAGCAGATTTCCAAAGAAAAAGGTATCGCATTTGTCCAGACGGATTCTTCACGACACTCTTTGGCAATCATTGCGTCAAACTTCTATGGCAAGCCGTCTGAAAAACTCACACTTGTGGGAATTACAGGCACCAACGGCAAAACTACAACCGTAACCCTGCTTTACAATATGTTCACAGGACTGGGATACAGTTGCGGTCTTCTGTCTACTATAGCCAACTACGTAGGAAAAAAAAGGTTTGAAGCTGTCAACACCACTTCTGACCCCATCACTATAAACTCTCTCCTGGCACAGATGGCAGATGAAGGATGCGGATACTGTTTTATGGAGGTAAGTTCCATAGGTGTAGAACAAGAGAGGATTTCAGGGCTTAAGTTCAAGGCAGGTATTTTCTCGAACCTCACTCACGACCACCTGGACTACCACAAGACTTTTGCCGAATATCTGAGGTGCAAGAAACTTTTCTTCGACAACCTAACTGAAGATGCGTTTGCAATTACAAATACAGATGACAGAAATGGCCGTGTGATGGTACAGAATACAAAAGCAGAAATAATTACTTATTCCTGCAAAAGTATTGCAGACCACACCTGCAGAATAATAGAGGAAAGTTTCGACGGAATGCAGCTGCGGATTGACGGCAAAGAAAGCTGGACACGGCTTACCGGCAGGCACAATGCGTACAACATTCTTGCAATTTACAGTACCGCAGTGGTATTGGGAATAGACTGTGAAGAAGCTCTGGTGGCGATAAGCAGTCTTAAAGCGGCCCCAGGCAGACTTGAGACTCTACGAGGGCCTAAAGACCTGACTGTAGTGATAGACTATGCCCATACTCCTGATGCTTTGGAAAACGTACTTGCCACTTTAAGAGATGTTGCTCCAGAAAGAGAACTGGTATGTCTTTTTGGATGCGGAGGTGACAGAGACAAGACAAAACGCCCGGAAATGGCACAGGTAGCACAAAAATTTGCAGACCGTATCATAATCACTTCAGACAACAGCAGAACTGAAAAGACTTCAGATATAATGGATGACATAAAGGCTGGTCTGGATATTAAGGGACGCGCAAAATCTCTTTTCATAGAAGATCGGGAAGAGGCCATAAGGACAGCAACAATGATTGCAGGAGAAGGTGCGACCATACTTCTGGCAGGAAAAGGTCACGAAACATACCAGATTATAGGTACAGAAAAACGTCATTTTGACGAAAAGGAAATAGTTGAAACCATTTTCAAGGAAATGGAAGCTTAAAAAAGGAGAGGAAATGCTATATCATTTATTTGAATATCTGAAAGAATTCAACATTCCAGGTACAGGACTGATGCATTATTTGTCTTTCAGGGCGATTGCGGCAAGTGTCACGTCCCTTGCTTTCGCCATGTTCATAGGAAAGCGGATCATCCGATGGCTGCAGAAAAAGCAGATCGGAGAGGAAATCAGAGACCTGGGTCTGGAAGGGCAAATGCAGAAAAAAGGCACTCCTACTATGGGAGGCATTATAATAATACTGGCAATACTTACAGCGGCACTCCTGTTCTGCGACTTGACGAACATATACACTTTACTACTGATACTCAGCACTGTATGGTTCGGCTTTCTGGGATTTGCAGATGACTTCATAAAAGTCTTCAGGCACAACAAGGAAGGAATGAGCGAAAAAGGGAAACTTCTCGGACAGATTGCAATGGGACTTGCAATCGGACTCACAGTATGCTTCAGCGACCAGATAGTAGTAAGGGTGGAAAACCCAGACTCCTCGTCTGCCATAACTATAAATACCGGCAAGAATCCAGTAAATGCAACAGGGAATGACAATGCAGACACAGGATTAAGGGAAGAATCAGGTTCCTTGCAAAAAAAAGGATTTGATGTAATAAAAAGCACTACCACTACCATTCCTTTTGTCAAGAACCACGAATTCGACTACAAATGGCTTTCGCCTTTCAAGGGTAAGTGGGGCTGGTACGCCAAATGGGGAATATACGTAATAATGATAGTACTTGTCATAACCGCCTGCTCCAACGGAACGAACCTTACAGACGGAATGGACGGACTGGCGACAGGCACATCTGCCATAGTAGGTGTAGTGCTGGGAATATTCGCCTGGCTTTCAGGCAATATAATAAATGCAGATTACCTCAACATAATGTATATTCCCGGTACTGGAGAGATAGCTGTATTTATGGCTGCTTTCGTAGGGGCCCTCATCGGTTTCCTGTGGTACAATACCTTCCCTGCACAAGTGTTTATGGGAGATACCGGCAGTCTGGCGATAGGTGGAATAATCGGAGTATGTGCCATTCTCATAAGAAAAGAATTGCTGCTGCCTATTTTATGCGGAGTCTTCTTTGTGGAAAGCCTCTCTGTAATAATACAAAGGTCTTACTTCAAATATACTAAGTACAAATATGGAGAAGGTCGCAGAGTATTCAAAATGAGTCCTTTGCACCACCACTTCCAGAAAGAAGGAATTCCGGCTCTGATTTCAGCACCGGCAAAAGCATTGCCCGAAGCCAAAATTGTCATAAGGTTCTGGATTATAGGTATAATACTGGCAGTCCTTACCATAGCTCTGCTTAAAGTCAGGTAAATGTAACAAAGTAGAATGAGTAAAATTTGTCAATAATGAAAAGGTTGGTTGTACTCGGAGGAGGAGAAAGCGGAACAGGTGCCGCCATCCTCGCTAAAGTCAAAGGTTTTGATGTTTTCCTGTCAGACAAAGGAAAGATAGCAGACAGCTACATCGAAATGCTGAAAAAATGGGATATTCCATTTGAGTCCGGAAAACATACGGAAGAACTCATCCTTAACGCCGGAGAAATAGTGAAAAGTCCAGGAATTCCCGACAGCGCCCCCCTTATCCTTAAAATAAAGGAAAAAGGTATAAATATCATATCCGAAATCGAATTTGCCGGAAGATATGACAAGGCAAAGAAGATATGCATAACAGGAAGCAACGGAAAGACAACCACGACCTCACTCATATACTACCTTCTGCAGCAGGCCGGTCTGAACGTCGGTCTGGGAGGCAACATCGGGAAAAGCTACGCATATCAGGTAGCCACCTGCAATCACGACATATATGTTCTGGAAATCAGCAGTTTCCAGCTGGATAACATGTATGACTTCAAAGCGGACATAGCCATAATCACCAATATCACACCTGACCATCTGGACAGATATGACCACAAGATGGAAAATTATGTGAAAGCCAAGTTCCGCATTACAAGAAATATGAGCAGCGACGACTGCTTCATTTTCTGCTCTGACGACGAAATCACGATAAATCACCTGAACGATATTGTCATAAAGGCACAGAAACTTCCTTTCTCCCAGAAGCAGGAAGTACAGCAGGGCGCTTTTATAAAAGACGAAAGAATGGTAATAAGGTACAATGACAATGAATGTGACATGTACCTTCAGGAACTTGCATTGGGAGGCAAACACAATATATACAACTCTATGGCTGCAGCCATTGCCGGAAAGGTAATGGATATAAACGATGAGACCATACGCAAAAGCCTGTCTTCCTTCCAAGCTGTGGAACACAGGCTCGAAAAAGTGCTTAGCATAAAAGACGTCCTGTATATCAACGACTCAAAGGCGACAAACGTAGATGCCGCATGGTACGCTCTGGAGTGCCAGACCAGACCGATAGTCTGGATTGTAGGAGGAAAAGACAAAGGCAATGACTATGCCCCATTGATTCCCCTTGCAAAAGAAAAAGTCAAGGCTATGATCTGCATGGGCCTGGACAATGAAAAATTCCATTCTTCCTTCAAGGATGCTGTTCCTGAAATAATTGATGTGACCTCTGCTGAAGAAGCTGTAAAAACGGCAAGCAAACTTGCTGTTGCGGGAGATGTCGTCCTGCTGTCACCTTGCTGTGCAAGCTTTGATCTGTTCAAGAACTACGAAGACAGAGGCAAAAAATTCAAAGAAGCAGTAAGAAACCTATAATCCTTATCGGTACAAATGGACATAAGCAGCGAAAAAAAAACTGAAAAGTCATTTTTCTGGGATTTCATAGACAAGATTCAGGGAGACAAGGTGATATTGATAATCATATCAATGCTCATCTTGTTTTCCATAGTCACTATATTCTCCTCAACATCAATGCTCGCCAATGCAGACAAGAGCAGACTGGATATTTTCAAAGAGCAGATGGGAATCGTTCTGATCGGAATCACCATTATTTCCATTTGCTATATT
>CALADR010000310.1 GCA_937890845.1 uncultured Bacteroidales bacterium
ACAGAAAACAAGCAAAAAGAAAAAAAACAACTCTGCTCCTATTATACAGCAGATAGTGATAAAAGCACCGCAGCGCAGAACATACGATGTGGGACAATGGCGAACTGCCCTCAAATCGGCTGATATCGGCAGGGTGAAGTCTCTATATGACCTCTTCGACGATATGATGATAGACGGAGTCCTGTCCGATGCAGTGCAGAAAAGGATAGATGCAGTCACAAACTCCGAGATTACATTCCAGGGACCCGAGGGAGAAGAAATATCGCAGCTCTCAGAACTTATAGATACACCTGCATTTGAAACTTTAATGACAGAAATTATCAAGTGCCGTATATACGGCCGTTCCGGAGTGGAACTGACATTCGATTCAAATGGAATGCACTCGTATCCAATCCTTCCGAAATACATCGATATGGAAGGCAGAACTGTATTGAGACAGGATACCGATTTTTCCGGAACAGGAATACCATACAGCAATGACCCTCATATAGTCATACTCGGCCACCCCGGAGATTTCGGTCTGCTGCTGAAAGCTGTCCCTTATGCAATCTACAAGAGAGGCGGATTCGGCGACTGGTCCCAGTGGATAGAACTCTTCGGTATGCCACAGCGTATCGGCAAATACAACTCATACGACCCCGAATCAAGAAAACTGCTTGAAGAGGCATTCAAGACCGCAGGAGCGGCTCCCTGGGTCGTAGTGCCAAAGGAGGCGGAAATAGAGACACGTGAGACTTCCTCAGGAAACGGAGACTCTTATGACCAGTTCCGCAAAGCCTGCAACGAAGAGATACTCATCACCATTCTTGGACAGACACTGACCACTGTCCAGGGAGATAAAGGTGCAAGATCTCTGGGAGAAGTACATAAGCAGGTGGAGGAGGGAAAGAACAAATCAGACCTCAGATTCGTACAGAGAGTACTCAACGGACATATCCTTCCGCTTCTGGAAGCAAGAGGATATCCTGTACACGGAGGAAAATTCATATTCCCAAAGGCTGCAGAACAGTTGAGCGTGTCCGAAGTAGTCCAGCTTTCCGGAATAATGGATATTCCTACAAGTTACCTGCACGAAAAATACTCAATCCCTGTACCACAGGATGATGAGCCTGTGGCCGGGAAAAGATCTTCCGGCTTCAATGACGAGGAGGACTTTAATTCTGATGAAGCGGATGACAATGAAAATATATCCAACTCAGACAGATCATTCCTGGCTCGACTGAAGGATTTTTTCTCGGCGGCCCCGCAGGACGGGGCATCAGATGGCAGTGCCCTCATTCAGATGAAGGACAGAACCCTTACAGGGAAACTGACGAATAGGATATATGAGGGTAAGGGGAAATGGTCTCCCGAACTGTTCAAATTCATTTCCGACAACCTTTTAAAAGCCGTTAGAACACCGTTTAAACAGGATATAAACAATATCGACATCACCTATAAGGCATCTGACGATGTCTTTTTAACGGCTCTTGAACAGAACATATTCCATTTCTCCGCAGCTAAGACGCTCGCTGAACTCCGGGAACTGCAGGAGGCGTTGAAAAAAAGCAGGAACTATAATGATTTTGCAAAAAGAGCTAAAGTAATCACCGGTAAATTCAACAACCGATGGCAGAAGACCGAGTATGAGACAGCCTTGCTTACCGCTGAGTCGGCAAGCAACTACAGACGGTTAGTAAAGAAATATAGTATATTCCCATACTGGAAATATGTCACCGCCGGGGATAACCGCGTTCGCGAAGAGCACAGGGCACTCGATGGCGTGGTTCTTCCTGCAAGTGATAGACGTTGGGATAAGATATTTCCTCCCAATGGGTGGAAATGCAGATGCTACATAGTTCCGATGATGAAACATGAGGTTACTGCTGAAATGGTCGAGAAGTCCAGAAAACGCGTTGATACTTACTTCAAGACCTATGACTGGCAGATGGCTGAGCAGCAGGGATGGGGAGTCAACAGAGGAAAGAGAGCGGAAATCTTCTCTGCTAACCAGATGTATATACGAAAGTTCCCGGGCATGGCCGCAAAATACATGAAAAAGATAAAACCGTCAGACTGGGGACTGGAAAACTCTCTGAAGAAGCTGACCACCGGGGAAAGACCGGAGGTAGTGCCATATACCGGTACCGCCGATGAATGGTGGAATATCAAGGCTGTTGAGACAGACGGAGAGATGGTCTTGCCTGTAAAGGACAGAGTCGGAAGAACCTGGTATATGAAAAGAACCGATTACGACATCCATACAACTAATGTCAAGAAATCAAGGGATTTCAGAACCAAGTATCTCTCTTGCATAGATGAAATCCTTTCAGATCCTGATGAGGTATGGCTGTCTCATGAGTTTAAGGATGAAGGAAATCCGGAATCAAGACTTAACAACTGGATAAGTATCAGGTATTATGAAGGCAAGGCTCTTGCCTGCGTATGCAAGTTGGAGAAAGACAGAATGGTATTCAAATCCTGGTATGAACTGAAGAATCCTAAAGTAAGGAGCGGAATACTCATATTCAGAAAGTAAAAAAGCACCGGAAATCCGGTGCTTAGTGCAGGTTTCCTTCAGGCAGGCTGTGCATTGCAATTAGCCTTACCGACCATGACCCCTCCCCCTGCAGGCTGAAAGCCTTGTTCTTATGGCCCATCTGAAGACAATGCAAATGTAAACAAAATTTTATGGATATCAATGAATTGAACAAATATCTGCAATCCCTGCCGGAGAAGATTATAGACAATGCTGCAGAGATAGTGGCCGAAACTGCTACTGAATACTACAAGGAATCGTTCAGAAAAAAGGCGTTCAACGGCAATCCATGGAAAGAAGCCAAGGTTCCCAAAAGAACCGGCTCCCTTCTGATAGACTCCGGAGCATTGCTGAACAGTATCCGTCCTTCTGAGATATCATCCCGGAGAGTAGTGATATCTGCCGGTAATGATAAGGTCGAGTATGCCCAGGTACACAATGAAGGATACAGCGGTCCGGTCACAGTTCCGGCTCATTCCAGACGGACACGCAAAGGCAAGGCTGAAGTCAAAGAGCATATCAGGCAGGTCAATATACCGCAGAGACAGTTCCTCGGAGAGTCAGCAGAACTCAATGATAAAATCCACGAAAGGATTGAAAAGTATATAGAATCACTCAATTTATAATCAAATGATTAAGATATGAACAAGGAAATGATAATTGCCGTAATGACCCGGCT
>CALADR010000311.1 GCA_937890845.1 uncultured Bacteroidales bacterium
AGTTGCAGACCGTACGGATGATACTGAATATAAAGGATATACAAAGTCTTCAAATGTATATTTCAACGCCAACGGTTCTTCTACCCTTAACTCATTGTGGAGAATCATCCCTACTGTAGCTTACAATATTGGTAAATTCACTCTCGCGCTTGAGTATAATGTGACGTCTGCCCAGTATGGAGAGTATAAGACTTTTAAGGACGATAGTAAAAAGTATCTCAGGGCTTCTGACGGACTCGCAAAGGACAATCTTCACTGGGTGACTAACCATCGTGTGCAGATGATGGTCAAGTTTACATTCTAGGCTATCCTTCTTAAATAGTATCAAAAGACGGAATAATAAAGAAAAATACGTATCTTCGCGCCCCCTTGTCCAGACGGGATCCTGGCAAGGGGGCGAATACTTTAAACGTAAAACGAAATGAAACGTATTGTTATTCCGGCTCTTTTGAGCCTCGTGGCAGCAATCTGGGCTGCCCCTTCATTCTCCCAAAATCTTCAGTTCCATTATGATTTCGGGAGCGCAATCTACAAAAACGGGAAGAAATCTCTTCCCTCCCGGCCAAAAATCACGACTACTGTGGAAATGTTCCGCCCGGACAGCTGGGGAAGCACCTTTTTCTTCATAGATATGGACTATGGTCCTGCAGAAGAAGATGGCGGTGTTCTTGGTGCATATTGGGAAATAGCACGGGAATTTTCTTTCTGGAAGGCTCCTGTGGCAGTCCATGTCGAGTACAACGGCGGACTTTCTCGCTATGACGGCTCATATGATGATGCGTGGCTTGCAGGTCCTGCCTTCAATTTTGCCAGCAAAGACTTCAGCAGGACTCTGTCATTGCAGGCTATGTACAAGGCAATTCCGCGCAATGCCAAATCTGCACACAATTTCCAGCTGACAGCTGTATGGAATGTCCTTTTCTGCAAGGGAATGTTCCTCTTTACAGGGTTTGTGGATTTCTGGAAGGAAAACCGTCCGTGGCAGGTGACTTCACACAGCGGAGCAGACGGGACTGACTATATCCTTATGTCAGAACCTCAGATCTGGTATAACTTCAATACTATCAAAGGTCTGGAAAAGTTCAATTTCAGTATCGGCTCTGAAGTGGAAATCAGCAACAACTTCGTCAAGGCAGGCTTCTTTGCCATTCCTACTGTTGCCGCCAAGTGGACGTTCTGACAGGTTTTTGAGAAATTTTTAAACACTTTCTTAAATTGATTAAAAAAAGTAAGGCTGGTCCAGGGGAAAACGGACCAGCCTCGATTGTAAAAAGCTGTATGCAATTTGTCAAGTCCTAAAGCAGATCCTTATTATTTTTCAGTTATTTCTGAAAATGAATATGGCAGCTCATCTTCAGCTGTGCCTCTTTGCTTGTCAGGTGTATCCGACATTTTGAAAGAAATTTTCCCTCCTGAGCACAGTTGTTTGTGAGTAAGGTAGTTTTTACCGTACTCTTTTCCATTTATTTTCATGCCGCTGACATATATGTTACGGTCAGAATTATTTTCGGCTGAAATGTTGATTTTCTTCCCGTCCGGAAGATTGATTTCAGCTTTTTTGAACAGCGGTGAACCTATTATATACTGGTCTGTGCCGGGGCATACAGGGTAGAATCCGAGGGCTGAGAACACGTACCATGCTGAAGTTTGTCCATTGTCCTCATCACCGCAATATCCGTCTGGTGCCGAGCTGTAAAGTTTGCTCATTATTTCGCGCACTCTGTATTGTGTCTTCCAAGGCTGTCCGCTCCAGTTGTACATGTATACCATGTGTTGGATAGGCTGGTTTCCATGGGCATACTGTCCCATATCCATAACCTGCATCTCTCTCATTTCGTGAATCATTCCGCGGCTTTCCATTCCCAGGTAACTCGGCATTTTGAATACAGCATCCATTGAGGAATTGAACTTATCCCTGCCGCCCATAATTTCTATGAGGCCTGCAGGATCGTGGAAAACGCAGAAGCTCCAATGAATACTGTTGCCTTCGCAGAAGTCCCAGCTCCAGTCTGTTCCATTAAAGTCAGGACGGAAGTTCCCTTTGTCATCTCGTCCGCACATCAGTCCGGCTTCAGGATTATATACATTTCTGTAGTTCAGCGAATGACGGCGATACTGCTCGATTTCTTTGTCATTCTTGCCGAGAGCCTTGCCTAAAGCATATATAGTCCAGTCATTGTAGGAGTATTCAAGAGTTCTGGCTACATTTTTTTCAATTCCGGTGTTGTAAGGAATATAGCCGAATTTGTTATATTCATCGAAACCTCTTCTTCCGGCATCAGTGCCTTTCAGTTCGTCGTTGGCCCCGTGTATTACTGCTTCCCACAATTTTTCTATGTCATATCCGCGTATTCCCTTGATATAGGCATCAGCAACTACCGAAGCCGAGTTGTTTCCTATCATGCAGCTTCTCTGTCCTGGGCTGGCCCATTCAGGCAGGAAGCCGCTTTCAAGATAAGCGTTTACCAGTCCTTCCTGCATTTTTGCACTCATGTCGGGATATATAAGGTTCAGCAAAGGAAAGAGGCATCTGAATGTGTCCCAGAAACCAGTGTCAGTAAACATGTATCCGGGCAGAACTTTACCATTATACGGGCTGTAGTGGACTCTTTCTCCGTCGGCATTTATCTCAGACAGATCTCTTGGAAAAAGAACTGAACGGTAAAGGCAGGAGTAGAAAGTGCGCAGGTTGTCGATATTATCATCCTCAATCCTTATACGGCCCAATACTTCATTCCATCTGTTTCTTCCTTCGTTTTTTATACGCTCGAAATCACCGTCTCCAAGTTCTCTGAGGTTAAGTTCAGCCTGTTCCAGACTTATGAATGAAGATGCTACTTTAAGTCCTACTTCTCTTTTGCCATCATTTTTGAATTCTACAATGGCTCCTGCATGGTTTGACTCTGATTCCAGATTTTTTATTTCCTTACCGTCAGATACTGCAGTAGCATAGTCAAATCCAGTGTCAGAGATGATAATAAACCAGTTCTTGAAGTTTTCTGGGACTCCTCCGGAGTTTCTGGTTGTATAACCTACGATTTTGTTTTCTTCCGGGATAATCTTTATATACGACCCTTTGTCAAAAGCATCTACTATAAGATATGCTCCAGACTCTTGTGCTTCTGGGTATGAAATGCGGAACTTTGCAGCTCTCTCAGTAGGCGTGAGCTCTACTGTAATATCGTGGTCAGCTAGATATACGCTATAATAGTATGGCATTGCCTTTTCTGCCTTGTGTGAAAACCAGCTGGCTCTTTCGTTCTGATCAAAAGCCGGTTTTCCTGACATTGGCATTATCGAGAACTGTCCGTAGTCGTTCATCCATGGGCTTGGCTGATGTGTCTGCTTGAAGCCCTTGATCTTGTCAGCAGTGTATGTATATGTCCAGCCATTACCCATGTCACCAGTCTGTGGTGTCCAGAAGTTCATACCCCACGGGCGGGCAATCGCCGGATAAGTATTTCCTGTTGACAGTTCAAATTTTGACATTGTTCCTGTCAGAGGATTTGCATAATCAACAAATGAAGACTGTTGTCCCCAGGCTGCAAAGCCAGCGGACAACAATCCTGCAACAATAGTACAACAAATTTTATTCATGATTAAATCAAGCATTTTCATTCTTAAAGCAGCCTATCTTCAAGCATTTTTATGTAGTAACCACCTACAACAGAACGCGCCTTGAAGCCTCTGTAGTTTGCCTTGTCTGTCCAAATCCAGTCAGACATAGGAACCCTGTCAGCAGTTTCGTTGTAGAATTTGTGAAGAGGAGCAATGAAGGCATCGAAAGTCTCATTGTCGTCAGCCATGGTAGCTGTCCATATAATCCAGTCTGATTTTGTGTATTCCATCCGGTTGTCAAGAGGCAGTCCGTATTCATTCTGTTTGGTGAGATAATAGTCGAGCTCTGTCTTTCTGATGTCTTCCGGGAATATGTTCAGTCCGAGAATCTTGTCCCACACAAGGTTGTACTTCTGACTCCAGGTTCCTTCTTTGTCAAAAGTAAGTTTGTAGTGGTCACCGTCTTTGGCCATTTCTTTCCACTTCAATGCAAGTTCTTTTGCCGTTGCGGTGTATTTGGCAGCAATATCTTTCTTTCCTAGCATATCTGCCATCATCCCGTATGATGCAATACCCATGATGGCTTTTACAGAAAGGTTGGCATTGTGGGCGAAGTGTCCTGCGAAGTCATCTGTACACAGTTGGTTTTCAGGGTCAAGACCTTTTTCTACAAGATAGTCTGTCCATGTGGTGAGTACATCCCAATGCTTCTGTGCATATGAGGCATCGTTTTGTATTTTGCAGATTGCTGCTGTCAGAATCAGCATGTTTCCTCCCTCTTCTACCGGCATGTCACCTCCGTATGTCTGGCCGTTTGCCAAAGGATAGGTGCCGACATCATGAGCAGGGAAAGGTTTAGTCCATTTCCCGCTTTCGCTATAGTAGAAGATATGGTTGAGAAGACCTTTAGCTACTTCTGGGTTGTAATATAGGAAGAGAGGAGCTGAAGGATATGTGACATCTACAGTTCCGATAGAACCGTTGCTATTGTTTTCTTTTGAAAGCCAGAGCAATTCTCCTGAAGGTGATTTTACAAGTTTGTGAGCGGCAATTGCCTGTCTGTATGCCAAGGCGCACAAATCGGCGTATTTCTTTCCTCCTGCCTCAGTGGCATCTTTCATTAGTTTTGCATCAAATCTGCAGCACTTGTCCATAATTTCAGCATACTCTGAAAGAGCAGTATGGAAAACTTCCAGGATATTACCGTTGCCGTTTGCATTCCAGTATGGACGGAGGTTTTTACCGAAGTACTGGATTGAGTAAATATCATCGTATCCTATCAGGAATTTTCCTGAAGATGCAGAAGTCTTTCCAAGATTACGGACAATCGCCATTTTACCAGAGGCGTTTTCTCCTATTGATGATGCCGGAAGATTTTGCCGTTCTACAAATGCTTTTCTCATCTCTTCTCCTGTGGCGACTGAAGCTGTTGTATTCTGGTCATTTTCCGTTGCCAGGTAAAAGTATCCCCAGTCGATTCTGAGGTCATCTCCTCGTTTTGCAAGGATATTCTGTTCTTTGCTTCCAGCTTTTACAAAAATAAGATTTCCGTCTGAGAATGTTTCGCTTATGGATTCCTGATAAGGCTGGTCAAGTGCCCAGCGAGGGGAAGCTTCCATATAAAGTCTTACATCGTGTTCCTTGCCGTCATTGGATGTAATCTCGTATGTAATGTAGTTTACAGGGCGGCTCATCAAATCGAGGTTATCGATAAAGGCTGGAGCAGAAAATGTAAGTGTCAGGTTTGCAGGTCCGCATTTGAACCCATATCTTGTCTGGGTCGCCTGTACGTCGGCATAAATCTGCTCGGCTGCATTTTCAAGCGAAGAATGCAGTTCTTTCTGCATAAGGATACCAAAGTCAAGAAGACCGTTGGCAACCGGGTTCTTGCATTCTGCAGTTATTATATTCATACCTTTTTTCAATGTCTTTGCAGCTTCTTCAGGGATAGGGACAAGAGCGTTTTTGTTGCATACAGCTCCTGTGTTGTGTACCTCTATTCCATTGATATAGAAGATAGCATCATCATCATTGCAAAATTCAAGATATAGTTTTCTTCCTGAAAGGTCTTCTTTAAGATCAACAATCCTTCTTACCCAGATTTGCTCTGACCTCCAGTCTGTCTTTGAGATAGGCTCGCTGTCCTTTGTTCCGAATGCGCCTTCTCCTTTTTTCCATCCAGAGTCATTGAAATCAAGGGATTTCCAGTTGCCGGAAGGTTTGCTGGTCGTGTATGTTCCATGCCATTTGCCTTGCTGTGATGTCGGTATGACAGGTGTCATTTCCAAATCTTCAGTTCCCATGAATCTATAGATGGAGCCGTCAACGCTTACAGCTCCTATAAGAGGAAATTCCTTACCTGTCCAATGTCTTACAGGACCGTCATACAAGTTATCATTCATCGACCATGCACTTGTGTACGGGTCAATTGTTACAAGAGGGTAGGCCGGTGCCCTCAGATCGTTTCTCACAATGTTTTCGACATTTGTCGAGCCACTGCAGGAGAACAGTATGCCCGCAGCTGGAATTAAGCTCAATAATAGTTTGGATGTCATATAATCAGTCTTTAGTTTACCATTTGATATTTACATTAACTCCTTCCGGGTTGTTTTCGAAAGAAAGGAGGTAAGTATTACTCATACTGTCCCAATTATTTGTATTGAAGACATTTTTTCCGTTGACAATAACCTCTTCAGGCTCTGAAGGAAGGAGTATTCTTGCTATTCCTGATGTCTCTACAGGGCTTTTGGCAATAAATGAATAACTTTTTCCTTTACTTGCTTCTTCGTATGTACGGAATGATGATGCTACAACCTGCGGCTTACCTTTCTTTATCCTGTCGATATCAATGAAATAACCGCGTTCTCCTGGTTTTACTTCAGCTGTTTTGCATACCGGGAGCTCAGGGTCAAAAAGGTTGACAAGTGTTCCTGATACAGTATAAGGTTCGTCGCTGATGCTTTCAGTCATAACTGATACTATGTTGTAAGGTCCTCTTTCAAGGTAGAAGTTGTTCTTGAAAGAAACTTTTCCAGCTTTGGCATAATTTTCATACATAGAGCATACAGTCTCTACAAATTCCTTATCTCCGTTTTCAGTCAGAACATACTCTTTAGGATCATGGCGGATTATGCGGACAGTACCTTTACCATATTTGTATGTACCGTCTGCCGCTCCTGATTCTATACCCATAAGGTTGAACAGATGATCGGATGCGGCATTGTAGTTATTGCCGTTTGAGTTCCACCACTCCATAACTGTCTGGAACGGATCATTGTCACGTCCGCTATAGATGAGGACACCTCCTTTCCTGACCCACTCTGCCAGATATTTATGTGCTTTAGGATCGAGAGGCTTCATATTTGAGTAAGACATAAGAAGAACCTCAGTATGAGCAAGTGCTTCTTTGTACTGAAGATTTTCGATATGTGCAGTCTTTACAGGAATTCCTCGCTTGAGGAGAGGCATAGCCTGGCCATAGAAGTTGGACAGTTGCGGGTCTTCATATCCTTCATGAGTAGGGAATCTCTGGAACATGAGAGAGTTGGCCATGAGTATACTGATACCTTTTGTTCCACTTACAGTGTTTTCAGACTTAGGCATGCTGTTAAGGCTGTTTATCATTATCTGCATCTGAGTGGAGTAGTGTCTCGGTATTCTGGCCTTGATTTCACTGTCTTTGCTTATTCTGTAAAGGCCTTCGTAGATGCGTTCCGGCCATGGCATTACTTCGTAGTCGGCAATGTTGGGATATAGAAGCTGTGCTGTGAATGTCGCCTCATAGTTGTGCTTGTAGTCGACCCAGTCGCGTGGCCAGTCTTCGATAGGGTCAGTCAGAAAGAACATTTTCCTGCCTGTAGGTGCTGTCATGGACTCCATTGATCCGTATTCCAGGTAAGCGGTTTCAAAAACTCTTTCTGCAGCTCTTCCATTGTAGTAGTTAGGTTCTCTTGATGTCCCTGTCCAGACCTGTGCTATATAGCCGTCGACGCAAGGAAGAGAAGCCAGACTTGCCTCGGGACTCACTATTCTCCACTGGGAATAATTTACAAGAGAATGTGTTGGGACATAGCATTTTACATCCATGCCTTTGCTTTTGCCGTATTCTTTGGCATATGTAAATACTTCATTAAGAGCTCTGTAGTATAGGTGATATTTGAGCTTGTTTGACAGATAGGTATTCTCGGGAGATTCGTGTTGTGGCTTCCAGTCGAAACCATAATATTCTTTCCATTCTCTTTTGAAGGCTTCGCTGTATCCGGCTCTTGCCCAGAACTCAGGTTCTTCCATAAAGATAGCCTCTATGCCGGCATCAATGACTCTCTTTACATTGCGTTCCTTCATATATTTCAAAAAGTTTTCAGAAGGAACTATATATGGTACCATGTGTCCGTGCCAGATAGTATCACCCTGTGCGGTGACCTGTCCTTCGTCAAGATGCATTTTTCCGTCCCATTTTCCAGTAAAATAGTCCTGGTATTCGCCCCAGGCTATACCTGTCATGAAATGGGTGGTATAGCCGCGGTCTTTCCAGGATTTAACCCTTTCCTCAAATGATATTCCCTTGTTTCTGGTTTTGTCGGAAGGGTTTCCTCCAACTCCGTAGACCATTACTGCATCTGCCCTGTTATCAATGGTTGGTCTCCACTCTCTTGATGTCTGGAATGTGGTCTTGACGTTATCTTGAGCAGATATGAGTGTGCATATTCCGATACTGGCTATAAATGTTAATAATGTCCGTCTCATATTAAAGTGGTTCAGTATAGTTTTTCGGTAGTTTTCAAGAAAGTATTAAAATGTTCTGGCAAACTTAAAAAAGGGTGGATAAAAAGTTTGATTCCGGACTTGTTATCCACCCTTCTTTAGATTGTCATATTCTAATGAGTATCCGTATTAAGGAATCCATACTTCAAGAGGTTCACTGTAGTTCCATCTTCTGGTTCCGCTACCTACAGGAGTATCGTAGTTTATGCGGGCTGCAGCTCTGATATATACTTTACGTCCTGAAGGAATTGTACCCTTTGACATTATGGTTACCTCATCTCCGTTTTCAGCAATTATATCGAATGCAGAACCTTCATACTTGATTTCATTTGACCATACTTCATCTCTGGCCCTGTATCCTACACTAGAAGAGTAGCTGACAAAAAGCTGGATATCTGTTATGTTTGTGTATTCATCCTTATAGCTTCCCATAGGTTCTATGAGCTCTTTGAATTCTTCCTTGGATACACCCCTTGTTACTTTGACCTTAGCTGTAATCTTTCCGTTGGAAACTTGTGGAAGTTCAGTGAATTCGACATTGAGGAAAGGCTGTACTTTGAATTCAACTTCTGTTACACCTTTGATTTTATGTACCTGTGATCCGTCGGCAAGAGGTGTACCGTCTGTAGTTTCCCTTACAAGCGGAATGAAGGCACCATCAACTTCAATCCTGTATTCGCCTTCAAAAAGTTTGGTGTTCTGGAAAGTTCCGTCAGGCATGCAGCTGAAGTCCTGTGGAGTTACATTACCTTCCCAGCTGAGTTCTGTAAGTCTTACTCGGATTCCTTCGCTTCCCTGGTCTGTAAGTACCGGAGCTCCGGTTTTCTGGTCTATCACGCGTCCTCTGAGAGTTTCTTCCGGTGCATCGTAGTTGTCAAGTTCGAAAAGCGCACAGGAAGAAGCGGACATCAGAATGGCTGTGCCCAATATAAATGATGTTATTTTTTTCATTGTTGTCATTTTTTATCTGTTTGGCTGTTGGTCAATTACTGGACTCTTTGAAACTTCTCCGGAAGGTATGCCGAAATAGTAATCAACGGTCGAGTAAGAGAATTTCTTGTTTACAAAGTTCTGGAACTGTGTGTCAAAGAACCATTGGCCTGCCTCTGTTGAATAGAATGGGTAAATTCCCCTGAAAGAGAACTGCTGGCCGTTTCCGAAATCTTCCGGATCTTTCTGTACTCCCCAGAATCCTTTTCGTCCTTCCTCATGGAGAACTCTCCATCTCCTGAGATCCCATTTGGTTTTATGTTCGAATGCAAGTTCTTTTCTGCGCTCTTTTCTTACCAGATCTCTGTCTTCTTCTGTACCTGAAAGTTTGTGGTCAAGAACATTTGCTCCGGCTCTTTCCTGGATATTCTTTATGGCGTCAGTTCCGATCTGAAGCATGTCTTCGCCTTCAACTGGGCACTGTACACCGGCAATGGAAAGTTCAACTGCTGCTTCCGCTGCGGCAAGGAGCACATCAGCATATCTCATAAGAATAAACGGCTGCTCTGATTTTCCTTCACCGATTTCATCGATAGTAGCATCAGGATCGAGATATTTTCTAAGGTGAAGGCCAGTGAGGGTCGCTTCTCCGTATGCGAAGAACGGTCCGCATGAGCCTGCTGCATTTATGCTCTTTCCGTCAATTTCCACAATTTCCTGTCCGGAAGGAGACGGGCTGAGATAAAGAGACTTCTGCGCTCCGCCTTCTTTTGTATAGATATTCAGTTTCTGATAAAGGCTTGCATCTGTACCAGCTACATTGTATGAATAATCCTTGAAGAATGGATTGATAGAAGGAGTTCCGTGTGACGCAGAACCTGTGTATACTCCGGCGCGAACTTCTATCTCCTTATTCCTGAATTCGTCTCCTGGAAGTATTACATAGGCGCGTAGACGAGGCTCTGCGTTTTTGAAGAAGTCCATTGGGTTGTCGAACATCAGATATTTTCCGTTTCCGCAGTCTGTTCCATCCGTTACTTTTACATGTCCGTTTGAATATCTTTCAAATCCGTCGAAAAGTTCCATGAAATCCAAAGTAGGACAAGTTCCACCAGAGAGGGGTGCGTGCCATAGGTATGGAGACGAGTATGCGTCAAGACCATGTGTCAGTGTAGGATAACTGTAGAACTTTATAAGCATGTTCTCAGAACAATTTTCATCTTTCCAGAGGTCAATAAGGTTTTTGTACTTGTCCTCTGCACTGTTTGATGCTGCTTTGCGCAGTTCGAATTTGCCGCTTCTGATCACATCGCTTGCAGCCTTGTAAGCCTCAGAGAAATATCTGTTTGATGCACTCTGCCATGTGCTTTCGTCGAAGCCGATGACGCGTACTTTGGTCCTGTCTCCCAGACCGGTAAGACGACCTGCTACAGTCTCATTGTATTTTGCCACTGAACCTGCATAAAGCATTGCCTCGGCCTTAAATGCGAGAGCAACATATTTGTTGACCATTCCTTTTGCAGTGCTTTCATCTTTGAGAAGACTGGCAGCGGTAGTAAAGTCTTCAAGAATCTGGTCCCATGTCTCTTCTTCTGAAGAACGTGGAATATTGAGTTTGTCTTCTGATGAAGGATATTCCACAGTCTGAAGTACAAGAGGAACACCTCCGAACCGGCGGGCCATCTGATAGTATGCATATGCTCTTACGAAATAAGCCTGCCCCATGTAGTCATTGAATATGAGTTCGCTATGCTTGTCCCTGTATTCTGGAAGAGTTTCGATCAGGTGGTTTGCTTCGCGGATGAGAGTATATGATTTTCCCCACCATGCAGATCTCTCTCCTGTGAAAGACTTGCATATGCCATCGCGCGTTACAGCTTCTCCGGTTCCTTCAACTCCCAGACAAGCAAGCCATCCGTTATACTCGATACCCCATTCTGCCATATATTTGAAATCTTCCCATGGCATCTGGCTGTAAAGTCTGGCCATATACACCTGTAGTCCTGACTGTGAACTCATCAGTTCTTCGTCTGTCCATGTGTTTTTCGGCGGAAGATACATCTCCACGCATGAAGACAGCAGGAAAATGGCACTGAAAAATGTTGTTAATATCTTTTTCATATAAATCTCCGAATAATTTTAGAATGTAAGGTTCAATCCCAATGTATATGTTTTGTTCAAAGGGTAAAGTCGTCCGAGCTCATCGTCTGAGTGCTCAGGATCCACGAATTTGACACCTGTGATTGTGAATGGGTTATAAGCGTTGAAGAAAACACGAAGAGAGAAATCCCTCATTGCGTGACTCTTGAACTTAGGGAGAGTATAACCGATTTCAACACTCTTGAGTCTCAGGAAAGCTGTGCTGACACGGTTGAAAGTAGAGTTCATGTCAGGGTAGCGTCCAGAGTAGCCATAGTAACCTTTTGTCCATTCAAGTTCTGGGTCATAGATGTCTGTAGAGCCGTTTGTCGGATGCCATCTGTCCAGATACTGTGTAAGGACTCCTCCTGCACCTGCTGCATATCCCCAGATAGAGTAAAGCGGCTCCTGATATGACATTGAGCCCATTGCTGTACCTTGAAGCAGCATGCTGAAATCAAGGTTCCTCCAGTTGAATCTGAAGTCAAGACTGTAGTTGAGCCAAGGAGTCTGGTCAAAAGCATATGGATGCATGTCGTTTCCGTTGATTTCACCGTCACCGTTCCAGTCAAGATATTTGTAGTCGCCTGGAAGAGTTCCGTTCTCCTTATATATAGGATAATTCCAAATATCTTCCCAGCTTTCATATCTTCCTACTCCTTCATATCCGAACTGCACACCCTGATAACGGTTGTTCAGGTTGTCGTTACGCCAGCGGTCATATGAGTTGCCGAAGTTTCCTTTCTGGACGGACTTAATGTATTTCTGTCTTGTAACAGTGACAATTCCCTTGAGTTCATATGAGAAATCTCCTACTTTGTGCCTGTGTGAGAGTTCGAGTTCCAGACCAAGATGTCTGTCGCTGTCCGCATTCTCCATCGGTGCGCCTGCTCCGACTATTGTAGGAAGAGAGTTGGTATTCTGTTTGAAGATACCAGTTCTTGTCCTGTTGAAGTAGTCGAGTGAGAGACCGAGCATTCCGTTCCATGCTTCAAAGTCAACACCGACATTGAAAGTCTTTGATGTCAGCCATGTAATGTTCGTATTAGGTATTGGCTGAGGATCGACTCCGTAAACAAATTCACCGCCGAATATATATCCAGGTGCAAAACCGTTGAACCATCCGTTGTCTGATGTTTCACCTCCTTTATAGGTATATCCTGATACCCATTGGTAGTTGAGGTCTCCTCCGTCATCTCCAAGAACACCGTAGCTTGCACGGACTTTCAACTGGTTGATGAATGAGAGTGCTGAAGAGTTCTTGAAGAAAGGTTCTTCGGAAATTCTCCATCCGATAGATGCAGAAGGGAAGAATCCCCACTGATGTCCCGGAGCGAATTTGGATGAGCCGTCGTATCTGAACTGGGCTTCAACCAGATATCTGTCATCGAAGCCATAGTTTATACGGCCGATTAGAGCTTCATAACCTATCTCGTAGAAAGCATTTCTGTCTTTGTTAACACCTACAGTCTGGTTTTTGCCGTCCAGTCCTGTGAAATATGGAGTTCCTGTTGCGAGGTCTCCGAATGCGTAATAGTTGTCTCCGTCCCTTTTCTGTACTTCCCATCCTACGAGTGCACCTACTTTATGTTTCTTGGCAAAAGTTCTGTCATAAGACAGGATTACCTGGCCGAGAAGCTGCTGTTTGTTGTAAGTCTCGCGTCTGAGCTGGTTGGTATGTGAAGGGAAAACCTGCTGCTTGTATGAGTCGCTCGCTTTGTCATATTCGTAGAGATAGTATTCTTTTCTGAAGTGCTCATTGTCGTCATACCTGAAGTCATAACTGAAGAGACCTTTCAGGTTGAGTCCGGTCAAGGCA
>CALADR010000312.1 GCA_937890845.1 uncultured Bacteroidales bacterium
ATCCTCAAAAATACCTCATAAAATTTATAATGACAAAAATTTAAACAGCTTCTAAGTGATTTTAAACAGCGTCTTATAGCAGTAAAAAATGAATATAGGTATATTAAAGAGCATATCGGCATTTGTTTCATTGGTTGTTTTTCATCAAGTCTTATTATCAAAAGCAAGTAATGAGGATTTGTTTCCCGAGTATCGTTTCCATACGATGCCGGAGACATCATATTATGGTGGAATCCAGAGTATAGCTAAAGATAGTATCGGGCGGATGTGGTTTAGCGGAGTTGATGTCGTTTTTCTTTACGATGGGACTGATTTCATAAGGATGGATCACAGGATGAAGGGGGTTCCCGAAGGACAATTCTGGCATTACGGTAAAATCGCAGTTGGCGGCAGTGGCAATTTATATGTTGCGACTAACCGTGGCCTTCTGCAATATGATTACAAGGAAAATTGTTTCTATCGCAAATTGGACGGTAAAGTAACGTCTCTTGATTCCGATATTGACGGTACTGTATGGTTTATACGGAATGAAACAGTAGAATCAATCGGCAGTGACGGAACTCACCGCGTGTGGATGTTTGGAGAGAATGTGTATGTCTCTCCCGTTCAAATGACCATAATATGTTACGGTAATGGAGTTTATATCGGTTCCGGAAATAAACTTTACCGACTTGATATTTCTTCAGGCAGGTATGAGATGCTGTATGAAGTCCAGGATTCCAGTGCTCTTGTTATAGATGTTTTAGAATATGGCGGCTATACTTATGTGCTGACTTTTATGCATGGCCTTTATAAGATTGATGCTGACGGCAGGGTATATAATCATATTATTCTTCCGGAAAGACATAATGAGGTCTCTGTAATGAAAGAACTCTATATGGATGATTCACGTTATATATGGATACTGACCCAATCTGGTATTCTGTTGCTGAATCCTGATACAGAGGCCACTAAATTGCTCAAGCCTGATTTGCACTATGAGTATTCATTACCGAACAACTCCGTCTGGACAGTGTATGATGATCCTGATGGCGGTGAGTGGATAGGTACTTATGGCGGAAAGCTGGCTTATGTGAGTCCTTATGATGATGGCTTGAACCGTTTTGGCGCAACTCCGGGAGGATTGAATTATTCTATTGTGAGTTGTTTTCAGGAAGATGGAGCTGGTGGTCTTTGGATAGGTACTGAAGGTGGAGGCCTCAATTTTTGGGATAGATCCAGAGGATATTTTTCGTATTATACTGCAAATGATGGGAAAGGATTGTCTTCCAATATGATAAAACGTATCAAATATGCTCCTGACGGATCTTTGGTCGTTGCATCATTTAACGGAGGAATGAAAAAGTTTAATCCTGGCCTTGACTGTTTCGAGAATATGGGGAATTTTCTTCCGCGGATTGTATATGATTTTGAATATGAGCTGGGGGGGGGTAGGAATATGGATGAGTAATCCTGACGGTGAACTGGTATATGCGGATATGAATCTTCGAACTTTGATAGAGATTCATCCGTATGATGACGGTAACAGAATACCTGTTGATGTAGAAGCTATATTTCATGACAATGATGGAAATCTGGGATTAGTGACCCATGAAGGAGTGTATATTGTATCAACGGATATTGACAGAACAACAGGAGCAGTGGAGATATTGCATCATTTATATACTGCTTCTGCCGATATGAACAGTTTGTGCTGTTATTGTAAGGATTCTGACGGAAATATATGGTTTGGGTCAAGAGGCGGAGGGGCCACAGTCTTTTATTCAGATGGAAAATATGGTGAATTTACTGACATTGATGGAAATAGCCTGTCAGGATCTGATGTTCTGGCTATAGTTGAGGACAGGATTTCAGGTAATATATGGTTCAGTACAGATAAAGGATTGTTTTGCTATGATAAGAGCAGAGGTACTCTCAGTAGCTCCAGAGTAGGAAATAAAGCGCATAGTCTGAATGGTGCCCAATATCCGCGAGCTTGTTACTGCACATCTGGCGGAACTTTGCTTTTCGGCGGTACGGACGGGTTTATAATGTTTTCTCCTTCAGATGTCAGAATGAACGAACAGCTCGCCCGGCCGTTTTTTACTGGCTTGAAGGGCAATAATATGCCTGTCGAACTGGATGCCGGGACCAAACTTGAACTTTCTCATACGGAATCAAATCTTGAGATTGCATTCTCTTCCAATAGTTATCTCTATTCTGAAAAAAACAGATTTGCATACAGAATTGTAGGAGGGGCTTCTGAATTATGGTCGTTTCTTCCTCCCGGGCAGAAGGTTGTCCAGCTTTTTGGTATTCCACCCGGAAAATATAGGTTTGAACTTAAAGCTGCAAATAATGACGGACTTTGGGGAACGAGGATCGAGTCTTTGGATTTCAGAATACATCCGTCTCCATTTTTTACATGGTGGGCATATATCATATATTCCTTGGGTATTTCCTCAATTGTATTGTTATTTCTGTTCATCAAGAAAAAACTGGATTTTACACAGATAGAATTGAAAGAACTGTATGACAAGAAATATATTGCCGGACCTTCAAATATTGAAGTTTCTTCTGCGGATGACGAAATCATGAAAAGGGCAATGACTCTTGTTGAGCAGAATATGGATAATTCGGCTTATGATGTTGATGCATTTGTTGCGGATATGGGAGTAGGCAGAACTTCTCTCTATGGGAAGATTTCAAATATGACAGGAATGTCCATAAAGGAGTTTATTCTTGATCTGAGGCTTAAAAGAGCTTCGGCTTTACTGAAGGAAAGTGAACTTACGGTCTCTGAAATTTCATACATGACAGGCTTCAATAATCCCAAGTATTTTAGTACGTGTTTCAAAAAGCATTTTGGAATAACACCTACGGATTATAGGTTTAAATAGTTAATAATAAGTGCTTTAATTGGGTTTGCTTAAGGGTTTGGAATTGTACGGTTTGTACAAATTCAAACCCTTTTCGCATAAATCAGTTCCATATGAAAAGATATTTTCAAGGAAATTTGCAAGCGGAAATTGTGGTATGCATACAGTTCCAGCACATGATTAATAAACTGAAATTAGAAACTTATTGCAAATGTTTGGAAATTCTAGATTGAAAGGAATCTTTTTATTGGGAGTGGTATATCTGTTCTCTGTAAGTTCTTGTTCCGGCACTGCTGCTCCTATGAAGGAAATCCTGATTTCTCCTGATACCGTGTCTGTCATCAATAATCCCATGACCGGATGGGTAATGTACCTCGGGCGCAATTGGGATGAGACGTTTTGGGAAAAGCAAGGATATGACAATATGCAGACATCTGATGGCACGGTTGTCAGAGTCTCGGATTATGCTTCTACTGCATATATAAGGACAAGCTGGTCATCAATGGAACCAAGAGACGGTGAGTTCTTCTGGAAAGACCCTGACAACAGGATGTCAAGACTGTTGAAGAGCTGTACAGATAGAGGGCTTAGACTTGCTTTCCGTATTGTAGTTGACGGAAGGGATCAAGGACCGAACACCCCGGAATTTGTCTATAGGGCAGGGGCGGAATATTATCTTCAGGATGAGCGTTTCCCTGAACGTAAGACACCGTTCCCTCAGGATCCGGTTTTCAGAAAATATTATGAAAGATTCATAAAAGCCTTCGCCGCGGAGTTTAATGACCCGGAAAAGACAGCTTTTATTGACGGTTACGGTCTCGGAAAATGGGGAGAGGGACACAATGTCGCCTATGAACCAGGTAATGCAGTCACAGCCAGAACAGCAGCGCTTAAGGAGGATACAATGAAATGGATTACTGAATTGTATTCATCCGCTTTTACAAAGGTTCCAATTGCTATAAACTATCACAGGCATATCGGGCATCCGGTAAGCGAAGGCCGCAATGCAGAGCCTGAAAGCGAAGATTTGCTTGAAATGGCCATAGATAACGGATATTGTCTCCGTTCTGATGCTATTGGTATGAACAACCAGGACTGGGGCTATAATAATTGGGACAGGAATTTTGTCAGGAAATGGACTTATAAGGTTCCTGTAATTATTGAGGGGGGATGGATCGTTGGTCAGCATTCATGGAAAGATGATCCTGCAGGATATAATTCTCCTTTTGATGTGAGAAAGGGTGAATGGGATACAGCCATGGAAGAAAAAGCGAATATGATGGATTTAAGGGCAGGACAGGAGACTTTGTCCTGGTTTAATGATGCCTTTGATCTGGTGACAGGATTTATCCGAGAAGGAGGATACAGACTTTACCCGGACAGGATTCTTCTGCCAACAGAAGTAAGTGCCGGTGAGAAAGTGACTGTTACGCACAGATGGAACAATCTCGGCTGTGGATACTGTCCGAATAACCTAAAACAATGGAACCATAAATATAAAGTAGCTTTTGCTCTTATCAATTCAGAGGGGAAAATTGTGGAAACTCATGTGGACAGAAATTCAGAGCCTGCAGACTGGATTAAAGGTACACCTGTTTCGTACGATTTCAAATTTCGGATAGGACAGCTTCCTTCCGGTTCTTATAAATGGATTGTCGGAATAGCGGATACCTCTAAGGACAATGTAGCCGGTATCAGTCTGGCTATAGAAGGGCTGGAAGTGTCGGACGGATGGGTTGTCCTTTCAGATCTTATTATAAAATAACACGCATAATATACATTAAACCTAATCAACAACTATTATGATATTACCCCATTATTTTCACAGTTTGCTGAGAAAGACTATTTCGCTTGTTGTCATAGGGGCAATCGGGTTTATTTCAGTAAACGGAAAACCGCTTCGCAAGGCGGAGTCGGTTGGTGAGTCAAATGTCGCATCCGGACAAGTGTATGCATCAGTTCATCAGTCGGATGGGACGATAAGTGTAACTGGCAATATTTCTGATGAAA